>JBMYOR010000700.1:0-2005 GCA_049599535.1 Bacteroidia bacterium
GTTAAATCCTTTTTGAGCATACTCAATAGCCTTGCTACGAAGCCCCTTTTTACTGTAAACTTTTGACAATTGATAGTTTACAGCTACTGAATTCGGATCTAGTTTTAAGCACTCTTCAAAAGCGCTAATTGAATTATCATAGTTTTCAAGTCCATACGCTCTCATTCCTTCAAAAAAGCTTACACGAAACTTATCGGTTTTTACAAACCCCGCCGCATTTTCTCCCTTATCTGCTTTATTTTTTTTCCAAAACTGCCCGCTGGCAATAGTTGGAATAATTAAAGCAATAAGAAGTATGGACTTGAAAAGTAATTTCATATTAATACATCTCGTTATAATCACCCAAGCTTAACTCTTGTGCTTTGATGTTTATTTTAACAAAATGACCAATTAAAGAGTTTTTGGCATTTAAGCCCGTAACATTTGTGTTTGATTGGATTATAGAATTAGCCACTACTGAATCGGTAATACATGTATTGGCACCTACAGAAACCCTTGGGCCTACCACGGCATTTTTAATGCTAACACCAGGGCCAATGTATACTGGCGGAATTACTACGGCATTTTCTGTTACTAAATCATCTGCTACTAAATTGGGCCTGTTTTTCATTAGCTCTAAATAGCGTCCGTTGGTTTCTACAGTAACTTTATAATTTCCGCAGTCCATCCATTCTGTAACCGTTTGGCTTTTGAGCTTCAACCCTTTATTCTTCATGTTTTCAAGGGCATCGGTAATCTGGTATTCGCCTTTATCGGTAATTTTATTATCGAGCAAGTACTTAATTTCTTCGCGCAATATTTCGGCTTGCTTAAAGTAGTATATACCAATAATGGCTTCGTTTGATTTGGGCACTTCAGGCTTTTCTTCAAACTCAGTAATTATACCATTGGCATCTTTATTTACAACACCAAAGGCGCGTGGATCTTCTACCGCTTTAGTCCAAATAATTCCATCAGTTTCTACATCTAGCGCAAAGTCGGCATGAAAAAGCGTATCGGCAAAGGCTACTACACAAGGGCCTTGCAACGATTGCTGAGCCATATAAATAGCATGGGCCGTACCTAGTGCTTCATCTTGATAATAAATTGAACCTTTTGCACCAATATGGTCAGCTACCTCCATTAATTGCTTTTCAACGGCCTCACCAAATCGACCAATAATAAACGCTACTTCTTCAACCTTACCCTGTGCCAGGTTGGCTATATCTTTTACCAAATGTTCTACAATTGGTTTACCAGCCACTTGTACTAAAGGTTTTGGTACTGTAAGGGTATGTGGTCTCATTCTTTTGCCCATACCTGCCATTGGAACTATTATTCTCATTTTCTTGATTTTTTTATCTTAATTAATTAACTCCGGTGTGTCCAAATCCGCCATCTCCCCTTTTTGTATTTTCAAGCTCATCAACACATTGTATTTGGGCTTGCTCAAATTTTGCAAATACTACTTGTGCCATGCGCATTCCGTTTTCAATGGTAAATGGCTGTTGGCCAAGATTTATTACAATAAGCTTTATTTCTCCACGGTAATCGGCATCAATTGTGCCTGGCGAATTTACTAGTGTAATGCCATGCTTTATGGCTAACCCGCTTCTGGGCCTTATTTGGGCTTCATATCCAGGTTCTATCTGAAAATAAAGTCCAGTTGGCAATAAGGTTCGCTCGCCAGGTTGCAACAATATTTTTTTTGGCAAATAAGCCCTTAAATCCATACCTGACGAAAGCGCCGTTTCATAAGCTGGTAAGGGGTTTTTTGATTTATTTAAAATTTTGAGCTTCAATGTAAAAAGTTGCTTCTTACTTGCGCAAAAGTAGAAGTTTGCGAGGTTTTTCTATAGCCCAAACAAAAGCAATAAAAATAATTATTAGAGTATTTCCTATAAACAGTTCTTGAGCCATGCTTTTTAAGCCCGCTCCACTAAAAATTAACCAAAAAACAATGGCTAACGCAATGTATAAAATCAGTTTTGAATACTCATACGGCACCGGAAACTCTCTTTTACCT
>JBMYOR010000701.1:0-1994 GCA_049599535.1 Bacteroidia bacterium
GTATCGGTTCTGCCGCAACCGTAAGTTCTTACTTCTTCTCTAATTTTTTTCTGAAGCCTATCTTCAAAAATTTCTTGAACAGTGGTGCTATTGGGTTGTACCTGCCATCCGTGGTAATTAGCGCCATTATAGGCTATCTCAAAAAAATATCTTCTTTTTCTACTCAATTACTACGTTTTATACTTTTTCGTAAACTACGGCCACGCCTTGCCCTACGCCAACACACATTGTAGCAACACCGTATTTAGTGTTTTCGCGCTTTTTCATTTCGTGTAAAAGCGTGGTCGAAATTCGTGTGCCACTACAGCCCAATGGGTGACCAATTGCAATTGAGCCGCCATTAACGTTTACTTTGTTGGGGTCAATATTAAGATCTCTTATGCATGCAATTGATTGCGCTGCAAAAGCTTCATTTAGTTCCCAAAGGTCAATATCGTTTACGTTTAAGCCTGCTCGTTTCAAAGCTTTTTGGCTTGCAGGTACGGGGCCAATTCCCATTATAGCAGGATCAACACCCGCTGCCGCAGCACTTACTACCCTTGCTATTGGTGTTAAGTTTTGTGCTTTTAAAGTTTCTTCACTTACTATAAGGGTTGCAGCTGCGCCATCATTTATACCAGATGAGTTTCCGGCTGTAACGGTTCCACCTTTTTTAAAGGCAGGCTTCAGTTTGGCCAATATATCAACTGGGCTTAGCCTCGGATGCTCATCTTTATCAAATAGAATTGGGTCTCCTTTTCGTTGCGGTATACTCACGGGCAAAAGCTCATCATTAAATCGGCCTGCCTCATGTGCTTTTTTATATTTAAGCTGTGTGTTATAAGCAAACTCATCTTGCTCTTCTCTAGATATTCCCCAGCGCTCCGCTACATTTTCTGCGGTTTCTCCCATGGCAAATGGATGATGCTTTTTACTTAAACTATCGTTTATAAATCGCCAGCCAATGGTGGTATCATATAATTCGGCAGCGCGCCCCCATGCTTTGGCATTTTTAGCCATTACAAATGGTGCCCGGGTCATACTTTCGGTACCACCTGCTAAATACGCTTGGCCATCGCCTAATTTTATGGCTCTGCTGGCATCAACTATGGCTTGTAAACCTGATGCACAAAGTCTATTTACAGTAACACCTGCTACGCTTTGCGGAATATCGGCCAACAATAAAGCCATACGGGCCACATTTCTGTTGTCTTCGCCAGCTTGGTTTGCTGCACCAAGTACCACTTCTTCAAGGCTCGAAGGGGCAAAATTCGGATTTCGCTCTAAAATGCCTTTTAGCACATGGGCGGCCAAATCATCAGGCCTATTGTTTGAAAGGGTGCCCGAAAATTTACCAACCGGAGTTCTCAAGGCGTCAACTATATATGCAGCTTTCATAGAATCGTATGTTTTGAGTGGCGCAAAGGTATTGTTTCATTCAAAGTAGCTTGTTTATGAAACTAATATCTGTTGAAACACATGAAAATAAATTTCGTTGTGTTTGTTTTTATTTTGCTGGGGTTACCTATTCTGATTAATGGCATACAGTAATAAATCAATTACTCCTTTGAAATACTTTATATCCCTTTTGGCACTATCAGTATTGTTTGTGGCCTTTAAATTTTCGGTTAAACCTACAAGTAATGCCACTCAAAATCAGATAAATCAACAGGCGCTTGAGTTTTGCCAAAACGAAGAGCTAAACACCGAATTTTATGTTTTAATTGACATGAGAGGTCACTCAGGCAAAAACAGACTTTTTGTAATAGACTTAAAATCGAATAGAGTTTTAATGAAAGGGCTTTGTAGTCATGGATGTTGTGATAAAGAGTGGGGGAGCGATGAATCAAAATCTAATCCTGTTTTTAGCAATGTTTCAGGAAGCCATTGTAGCTCGTTAGGTAAATATAAAATTGGTGCACGTGGCTGGAGCAATTGGGGCATACATGTAAACTACAAGCTGCATGGCCTTGAAACAAGTAATAGTAAAGCATATGAGCGTGATATAGTGTTGC
>JBMYOR010000702.1:0-1994 GCA_049599535.1 Bacteroidia bacterium
TAAAAGTGGTATCTGCTGTAAAGGCAACATTTTCACTATTATTTAAAATTCGGTATCCTGAAACCGCCGTGGTAGCATCTTTAGCGGCTGACCATGTTATACTTACCGATCTAACGTCAGAGCTACTAGTAATAATCTTTGGGGCATCGGGAGCATCGGTATCTGTTGGATTTACCAAATGAATCTGCATCCAGTTTAAATTGAAACCACCGCTGGTAATATTTATTCTCAGCTTTATTTTTCCTTTTGCTAAGTAGATTTCATCACTAATTTTACTTTGCCAGTTTTGCCAATTACCAGTGCTGTTAAATGTTTCATTAAGCAAAAAATCTCCATCAATTTCAAACCTTACTGATCCACCGCCACTTTGGCTTGCATATCTACTGGTAATTTTATAATCTCCGCTATAGGGTACAATTACATCATATTCCATCCAATCACCGTTATCAATCCAACCTACATTTTTACCACCGCCATCATCGGTGGTGTTTTCAAGGTCTACACCGCTCATGTTAGTGTAAGATTCTGCCTCAATTATTATTTGAGCATTAGCTAAATGGCTAAACAGAATTGCTGCAAAAATTAGGGCAGCATTTGCTAAGGTGGTTTTCATGGGGATAAGGTTTTTTATGGTTTACGACTTTACTTATAGCTAAGACCGTAGCCTAGTTCAAACAAGCCAATGTTTTCTTTGTTCCAATAATTTGGGCCATACAAGCCCTTAAAGTTATCTAACGATTTTGGCCAAGTATGTGGCAATTTACCTTTAAAATCAGAGTTTCCGCTTAGTACTTCAGCAATACCATCACCTTCTGATCCGGGTAGCCAAGCGGCCACAAAAGCATCACTTTTATCAATTTGATTGGTAACTACCATTGGCCTGCCAGAAACTAATACCGTTATAAGTTTTGGCCCTTTGTTGGCGTAATTGTTTATGTATTGCTGTTGGGCAGAATCAAGGGTAAGTTCACAATCGCTTTGCTCATGACCCACATCTCCAAAAAACTCGGCATAGGGCTTTTCTCCCACACAAACAATAGCATAATCGGCATCATAAATAGCTAAAGAACCAAAAGTATCATATACAATTTCAAAGTTATTGAGCGCATTAAAACCTTGTAAAATGGTGGTGCCACCTGGGTAATTTTCAGGTTTTCCTTGCCAGCTTATTGTCCATCCGCCTGATTGTAAACCTAAGTTATTAGCATGTTGGCCAACTATTACAATTTTTGATTTAGGTTTTAAGGGTAGGGCTTGATCGTTTTTTAATAATACCAACGATTCGCTTACCGCTTGTTTGGCCAATTTGCGGTGGGCTTTGCTGCCAATGCTTTTAACATAAGTTGATTCTGGGTATGGGTTTTTAAACAAACCCAGTTTAATTTTTTGAATTAAAATTCGCCTTACCGCATCGTTTATTCTATCTATGCTTACTGTACCATCATCAACAAATGTTTTCATTTCTGATTGAAAAAGGTCTAAATCGCCATCAACGGCCATTACCATATCAAGCCCGGCATTTATAACATCACTTTTACCAAAGCGTGAGTAGCCTTTCCAATCGCTTATTACTATGCCTTTAAAACCATATTTGTTTTTTAACGAATCGGTTATTAAGGCTTTATGAGCATGCATATTAATGCCGTGTTGGTTGTTAAACGATGCCATTATTGCGCCAACATTATGCTCAATTGCCGTTTTGTAAGGGGGTAATAATATATCGTTATACAACTGTTTGCTTACAGTGGTGTTGCCGCCTTCAATTCCGTAATCTGTAGCGCCATCGCCAATAAAATGCTTTGCAGTGGCCATTATGGTTCCTTTGCTCCCCAATTTACCTTGCAATCCAGTAATTGATGCAGCAACTAAGTTTTGGGTTAGCGTAGTGTTTTCAGAAAAAGCTTCATAAACACGACCCCATTTTTCATTAAAAGGAATAGCAGCGCAAGGCGAGAATGTCCAATTAAAGCCGCAGCCCTTAGTTTCTTTGGCGG
>JBMYOR010000703.1:0-1991 GCA_049599535.1 Bacteroidia bacterium
CAAATGCTAAAAACCCCTTAGATAATACGGCGGTTCACCCTGAGCGCTACACTTTGCTTAAAAAAATTCTAGCCAACCATAAAATCTCGCTGACTGATGCTTTGAATAATTTAAGTCTAGAAAAAGAGCTCAATCTTCAACCTTACATTACCACTGAAGTTGGATTACCCACTTTAAAAGACATTTTAAAAGAACTGGCTAAACCTGGAAGAGACCCACGAGAAAAAGCACAAGAATTTAGTTTTGATTCAAGGCTAAACTCCATTGAAGATATTCAGCCCGGAATGACTATTCCTGGAATTATTGGCAACGTAACCAACTTTGGCGCCTTTGTAAACATTGGCATCAAAGAGAACGGCTTGGTTCACATCAGCCATTTGGCCAATAAATTCGTTAGCAATCCAGCAGAAGTGGTAAAGCTCAATCAACAAGTTATGGTAAAGGTTCTTGAAGTTGACCTAAAGCGAAAAAGGATACAGTTGAGTATTAAGGAAGCGGAGCAATAGTTTAAAGTTCAAAAACTAAAGTTTAAAGGCCTTTGAACTTTGAACTATCATTCTTTAAACTTAAAAGCGTCATCTTTGCCATTGAATGCATTTTCTCATTGACATAGGCTTTTTGCCCTTTAGGTTTCTTGACCTGCTAGACATCATATTGGTAGCGCTCATGCTCTATGTGCTCTACAAATTGGTGAAAGGAACTATTGCATTCAATATTTCAATTGGTATTGCTTCTATCTTCTTTATCTGGTGGTTGGTGCGTGCGCTTGAAATGAGATTGGTTTCAGGCATATTGGGTCAGTTTATTGAAGTAGGCGTAATTGCGGTACTTATAGTTTTTCAGCAAGAAATCAGGCGTGTACTACTTATAATTGGGCGTAATGCGGTAAGGGCTCAAACGGGTTCAAGTTGGCGTAATTTAATGCCGTGGAACTGGGACTTGAAAGATAATTTCACCATCAATGTAGATGAGATTATAAAGTCGGCAAGGGCAATGTCGAGCAATAAAACGGGCGCCATAATAGTAATATCGCGCAATGCTGATCTAAAAAGCTTTACAAATACGGGGGTTGAAATGCGCAGTTTGGTAAAGAGTGAAATTTTAACCACCATTTTTCAAAAAACGGCTCCCCTGCACGATGGGGCTGTAATTATTGCGGCAAATATGATTGTTGCGGCGTCATGTATTTTACCCGTTTCACAATCTAGAGAGCTACCAAGAAACTACGGTACTAGGCATCGTGCCGCAATTGGTTTAACCGAGCAAACTGATGCCATTTGCATTGTAGTGTCAGAAGAAACCGGAAGTATATCTTATTCAATAAACGGTAAAATGTACTCTTACCTTACTCCTGAAGAGCTCAAGAGTAATCTTGATAAATTACTAAAATCTAAAACCGATCCGGTTTAGCGCAATCGGCTAGCACTACGCACTTTAGCTTCATCTTTCATAATGGCTCTACCTGCCAAAAAGCTTAAAACCATGCCTACAATAGGTAAAAATGCCCCCACTTGGTAGTTGCCCATTACTTCATTGTTTTCGGCAAGGGCAACAGCATTTGGCATGGCTCGGGCACCATCTACGGCCAAAAACAATAGTGCTACAAGCAAGCCCGTATAAAGCAAAGTACCTAGCCTTGCCAATTTGGTTTGTAGTGGCCTATTATTAAATAAAAAGATGGTTACAATACTTAATAGCATAGTAATGCCCGCAATTATAGGTACGTAAATATGAGATACTGATTCTATAATACTGTCTTCGCTTTTTAGCTCAGCACCCGTAATACCCACCTGCAGTTCGGCTCCATTTAATTGGGCTATGTACATAGGTAAAAAAAACATTATGGCTACTGCAGCCGCCGACACAAATAAATAAACCGATTGTATTCTTTGAATCATAACATACGTTTTGAGCTCGCAAAGAAACCAAAAAGCCCTGAAAACATGTCTTTATTTCTTGACCAGACTTACGAAAAGTTCGCTACCCTGCCG
>JBMYOR010000704.1:0-1988 GCA_049599535.1 Bacteroidia bacterium
AATGGACTTAAAGATGAGCTGGTGAAAAATAGAATTGATATTCTTAAAATAAACACGACTCAGGCTGAAAAAGATCTTTTTGTAAAACTAGACAAGCTTGGGTACAATTATTATTTACTTGGTGCTCAAATAGAATATAAGGCTGTTTTTAAAAAGAACGTAAATACTAAATTCAGAAATAGTCAAATTAAAATAATAGAGTATAAAGGTGGGGATGCTAACGTGCTTAAAACTTTAGTTAAGGATGTTTTTAAGAACAATTACAGCTCTTATTTTCAAAACCCAGGTATTATTGGATTAGTGGATGATAAAACCCAGCTTGATTGTTTCGCTGAATATATACTCACGCTGAATAGTGCAAATAAAGAGAATCATTTTACTCATTTATTTTACCTAGATAACATATTGGTAGGTTTTATATGCAGTTACGTTGATGGGATTGGAAGTGGTGCATTGTATTCTGGGATTCTTAAAAAATATGAGAACAGGGGCCTTTACCTTGACATTATACAATTCATTCAGGCATTTGGCAAGGAAAAAGGCTCAAAATGGGGCACAGCCACTGTGCAACTACAGAATATTGTTGGTCAAAAATCCTTTATTGCAGGCGGTATGTCTCCAAACGGATATTCACTAAATATCCATATTAATGCTTTTGAAGGCATTGAATGCAAAACTTAATTAAGCCTTTACTCGCATTTTCTCAATTCTTTTTTGTACCAACTTCTGGGCATAAATAAACTCCTTATTACCATCTTCGAGATGCCATTTGTACGCTTTAAAATAAGACGGCCTGTAAGCCATAAGGTCTAAACTATAATATGTTGGCGCTGTGCTAAAAGCTGAAAATGCGTTAAGCCATCTATATCCTACTCCAATATTATCTGTAAGATTTCTAACCGTATGCCACATATACGGCGGGTTGTAAAAAATGTCTCCAGGTTTTAACTTAACATGATAGCCATCAATATATTTATATAATGGGTAGGTTTTAAAATCAGGATTAAATGGATTAAATGGTTTTGCTTCTGCCCCTCTTCTAGGAGAAACCCTGTAAGTGCCACCAGTTGTGCTAGGTGGATCAATTAAGGGAGAAAAATAATTTGGATATAAGTACCACTCCTTTTCACCATATACTTGTACAAAAAGGTTTTGAGCGTGCGAATTATGAAGTGCTGTAACAGAATCCTTTGGTCCGATAAAAGCCTGTGTAAACTCACCATAATTAGACTTATGCTTTATGCTTTTTAAATACTCAAAGTCAAAATCACGTCTTGTCTCCTTATGCCTATTAAGTAGATTGTAAAATCTAAAATAGGTTCCCTTACCTAATTGCATTTCTTTAATGGCTTCTTTCAACTTAATATATCGTAAGCCATCTTCTAAGTATACAACATCTAAAATGGGTATCTCATCTTCTCCATAATTCTCATGTAAATAGTTAAAATCCCACTTCTGGCAGCACTCCCATCCTTTTGCACCACCTTCTATTATTACAGGAATGCCTTTTTTTATGTAATCATTCTTCAGCTCTTCAACAGTAATGTCCTTTCTCCTTTCTACAGGCACTATTGTTGACGTACCCCGAGCTTCTAATGTTTTGCGAACCTTTTTAAACTCCCGCATACGCCATTTCCCAAATAGCCAAACAGTAACTGGTCTTGAAATAAAATGATCAAGGAATTGAAAAAAATTATAAACTGCTCTTTGTCTCCAACTAAAAGGGCATTCTGGTAATCTTGGATCTTGCCTCATTTTAATCTAAATCTACCGTTAACGCTTTACCAACTATAAACTCGCTGCCAAAAGATGATGCATAAGCACCAACATTATTAAACACCACAAAGTCGCCTGTATTTAGCCCCCCATTATACGTGCCCAGTATATCATTTTCCATACAATTATTGGCTACCAAAGTATAAGTTGTAGGTGGTGAAAAACTCAAATTATGTACTTCGAAACTTAAATCCAAAGCATGCTTGGTTGGT
>JBMYOR010000705.1:0-1988 GCA_049599535.1 Bacteroidia bacterium
TGCTGACAAAGAGTTTATGTACTCAGCTGGGCAAGTAATTGCCTATATATTAAATCAGAGCGAATCAGCCGACAGAAGCTACAAGCATTTAGAGCCCTATTTGCAAAAAGTAAATGCTGAGCAATTAAAAGGCGCAATAGCCCATGAAATTGCTCGCTACAAACACAAAATCAGTAATTACAAAGAAAGTAGGTTTAAGCCCGTTTCAGCCTTTGTGCTTTCCTATGAAACTGAAGCAAATCTCAAGAAATTATTACCCGAATTATTGGCCGGTTTATTCGCCGACAATCAATTGTATTCTTTAAAAAATGAATCAACTTCTGAAAACTAAAATCCAATAAAATGAGTCAATTCAACAACCGCGTTTATGGCTGCGCAATTATTAAAGCCATCAATTCAAACTACAATGCCGATTTTTCAGGACAGCCAAGAACCCTTCCAAATGGTGATATTTACGCCACTGACAAAGCCTTGAAATATACAATCAGGTATTTCTTGAAGCATGTACAAAACGAACCTGTTCTTTACTTTAAAAGGTTGACTAAGGAGTCAATAACACTTGACTTAATCGGCTTGTATAACGAGTTGTTTAGTGCTGATGTGAAAAAAGATAAAAAGGAAGTAGTTCTTAAAAACCTGCTTTCCGCAACTGATGTCAGGTTGTTTGGTGCCACCTTCGCTCCTAAGGGTGCTGGCGATAGTAAGAATATTTCTATTCATGGGCCGGTTCAAATCACTCATGCCAAAAACAAATTTACTGACGGCACCATCTACACTGAACAGATCATGGCTCCATTCGCGAGCCCAGGAAAGGATGGCGATGCAGAAGCAAAAAAGGGAAATACAACATTAGGAACACAGTCTAAACTTGACGAAGGCCATTATGTGCACCACTTTAGTGTAAATCCACAAAACATTGCTGACCATGCAGAAAGGGCAGAAGTAGATGGATTAAGCGAAAAAGACATGGATTTGCTAAAAGAAGGCCTAAGAAAAGGGGCAACTTTTTATGATTCTGCTGCTAAGGCTGGAACAGAAAATGAGCTATTGCTTTGGGTGCAGCTAAAAGAAGATTCAAAAGCGGTAATGCCATCATTTGTTGATCTTGTGGAAGTAGGTGAAGATCGCAAAATTGATTTAGCCAAAATCAAAGACCTGTTGGCGCAAGATCATTTGAAAAATGAAATTGAGAAGGTGGAGCTTTACTACCAAAAGAATGCTACAGAAATAATAAATGCTCCAGAAAAGGCGGAACATTTAGCCATTTAATCAACCAAAACCCAATATTATGAATCGACTTATTTCGGTGGATTTTCATGCGGATTTTGGCTTTTTCAGAAAACCCGATACCAATGATGGCATCAACTTGAGCTACAACATGCTGCACAAACCGGCTTTGTTGGGCATTTTGGGTGCTATCATTGGCCTTGAAGGGTATAAAGAGCGCGGTAAATGGCCCGAGTATTATCTAAAACTCAAAGACTTAAAAGTCGGTATTGAACCACTAAACCACGAAAAAGGTAATTTCCAAAAGACCGTAATTAAATACAGTAACACGGTAGGTTATGCCAATAAAGGCACCAACTACTTAACTGAAGAAGCCACCTTAATTGCACCCGCTTACCGCTGCTATTTATTGCTTGATGATGAAAATGAGCACCACCAAAAACTGTATGAGTATTTAAAAGACGGTAAAGCAGAGTTCATTCCTTATTTCGGAAAAAATGAGTTTACGGCTTGGTGGGAGAGTAGCAAACATTTCAAGGAATATTCGTCTTTTGAAGGCGTTCAAGAAAGCGCTGAAAGCCTGAAAATTCAATCCTTATTCATAAAAGGAGAACTTTCGGTGCATCAACAAAAAGCTGACGAAGGGTTTTCTTTTAGTCTTGATGAAACAGATGCCGGACTTGACAAGTATTTCTTTTTTGAAAGGCTTCCAGTTGGGTTCAATGAAGAACTTAAACAATATGAATTAGCCAATTTTACCT
>JBMYOR010000706.1:0-1985 GCA_049599535.1 Bacteroidia bacterium
AGTGCCCGTGCTACCACCTGTTGGAGTTTCTTGTAAATTATTATAACCTAACCTTGTAGCGCGATCATCAGTAATATCAGGGCCGCCATAATAAGTACTTTTATTTCCCCAAAGAATACAATTGACAAGTCTAGGATATGAACTATGTGGCGAGGCCATTCCACCCCCACTTTGGGCCGAATTTGCACTAAAGGTGCAATTGATTATTTGGGGTGAAGAGTATGAATTATTAATTCCACCTCCACTACCCGATGACGATACGTTTTTGCTAAAAATGCTATTTATAATGCGAGAAGAGGAATAGAAATTACTTAAACCAGCGCCGGAGCCAGTTGTGTTGTTTCTATCAAAAACACAATTTACAACTGTAACTGAAGAGAATTCATTATAAATACCGCCACCACCGGCTGCGGTGTTTGTTATAAAGTTGCAATTGCTAATGGTAAATTTAGAGTAATCACTATTACGCATGGCGCCACCACCACTCTCTGCATAATTGTAGATAAAAATACAGTTCCTAATGCTAGGCGAAGCGGCAACATTATACATGCCCGCGCCACCATATCTATAAACCGTAGAAGAATTGATTCTTGGCCATCCTGTACCACCTGCGGCGTTTCCTTTGGTAATCGTAAATCCATCTAAAATACTGTTCATGCTCTCATTTGCGCTAACAAGTACATGGTAGCAGTTGTCTGAAGAGTCATTTGCCGTACCAATATCGCCACTCAATATGGTTACATTGGTTAATGGATCTTTTTCACTTAGTTTAGTTTCTGTGCCCGAAAACCCACCATACATTTCAACACCACCAGCTAAGTAAAAAGCATTATCTCTTGTGCTCGTGTTATTAGCAATATCAACATAACCAGCAGGTAAGGCTATTGGTTTGTAAGTGCCTGATGCTACCCATATTTGATCTCCATTTGTAGCTTCTAAAATGGCACTTTGCAAACTTGTATAAGCATTGTTCCAATTGGCTCCGTTGTTATTGCCTGTTGCATTGTTGTCTACATATATTGGTTGTAATAATGTTTCATAAGCCCCTCTATTTACAGTGGTGTTTTGTATGCGGCCATCGCCTATAATATCAGTACTGAGCCCTTCTGCAATTGCGCTATTTGAACCTGAATTAGCTGCTGGCGAATTGGCAGATAAACGTAGCCCATCATCGCCCGTTCGGTGTATGCCGTCTGCACCTGCAGGATTGCTCGCTCCCGCAAAAAGTGGATCTGCTGTACTGTTGCCAGTGCCCACATAAGCCACTTGTAAGGTGGTATAGGTTATAGTTGGGGTAGTGCTTTGGTTGAATATATCAGCACCGCTGCTAGCTGCCGTATTGCCCCAAAAAATACTATTGCTAATGGTGGGCGAAGAAGTTGAGTAATTGCTTATTGCGCCACCATTACCACTTGCCACATTTTTGCTAAAAGTGCTGTTTGTAATGCTAGGAGAAGAAACCCAATTAAATATAGCACCGCCCAAGTTTCCTTCATTATTAACAAAAGTGCAATTGGTAATACTTGGAGTAGCAGAGGAATTATACATGGCGCCGCCATTATTATTACTGCTCGAATAATTATCAACAAACGTGCAATTACTAATGCTGATATTGGAATAGGCATTAAACATTCCACAGCCATTATTTCCTGTATTATTACTAAAAGTGCAATTGTTAATAATGGGCGAAGAAGCTTGATTGTACATTCCGCCACCTATTGCTCTATTTATTGTCTTTGAATTTACCGTAAGGCTACCTGCTCCGTTGGCATTGCCACTGCTAATGGTAAACCCGTCTAAAACACCAGTGGCGGTTTCATTTATCGATATTATTACATGATAACTGTTGTCTATATCATCATCGGCAGTACCAATATCGCCGCTTAAAATAGTGGTGTTAGTTAGGTTTCTTTGGCCAAGTGTAGTTTCTGTTCCAGCAAAACCGCCATACATTTCTACTCCGCCTTTTAAATAAAAAGCATAGT
>JBMYOR010000707.1:0-1979 GCA_049599535.1 Bacteroidia bacterium
CTTGCCATATTAAATCAAATTCATCAAGAGTGATATTTAAGTTTTTATTCTTGGCATTTTTAAGAAAATCAGAAAACTCTTTATAAAAGTCTTCAGGGGTTTCTGAGAACGTTGCGTTTTTTTGACCAAAGGCTAAAATGCTGGTAGTCAATAATAAAAAAAGGAAGGTTACTCTTTTCATACAGCCTAATTTAGTTGTTTAAAACAATTACAAGCCAATTGTTGAACATTTCGGTGTCAACAATTTTCAAATTTGATTGCTCAGAAGCTTTATCAAAAAAAGATTTATCGTTTGTTTGAAAACCGCTTATGATTAATTTGCCATTAGGGTTTAATGCATTTTGCAGTTTTTGCCAGCGTTCTAAAATTGTATTTCGGGTTACGTTGGCTAATATCAGATCAAACTTTTGGTTTTTGATTAAATCGATGTCTCCTAATTTAAAAACAGCCTTTTTCGTGTTGTTTTTGGCAAAATTTTCAAGGGTATTGCTTTTACAATTCTCGTCAATATCGTTACAAAAAATTTGTTTAGCTCCCATTAATTCCGCTAAAATGGCAAGCACACCGGTACCGGTTCCAAAGTCAAAAACGCTTTTATTAGTAATGTTAATTTCAAGCATTTTTTTAATCATCAAATAGGTAGTAGGGTGGTGGCCGGTACCAAAAGTCATTTGTGGATTTATAATTATATCAAAATCCACATTTTTGACTTTTGAATGATGATCGGCACGAACCACACATTTATTTTCAACTAAAATTGGTTCAAAGCTCGACTCCCAAATAGCATTCCAATTAGCATCGTTTACAATTTCGCTTTGAAACTCAATGTGATTAAGGTGCAAAAACTCTTTAACTTCAGGGCTTAATAAATCATTTTTTGCATCTAACTTTATATAAGCATGCATTTGTTGGCCTGCTTCTTCAATTCCTTCAAATTCATCTTCAAATAAAAAAACTGATAAAATTGATAGGTTTTCTGCTTTGCCCTTAAAAGTGAATTTTCGGTATTGCATTTATTTATTTTAGCACCTGTTGCATGGCTTTTATAATTTCGGTAAAGTCATTTACCTTTAACGATGCTCCGCCAACAAGTCCGCCATCAATATCGTTTTGACTAAAAAGTTCAAGTGCATTGGCAGGTTTTACACTACCGCCATAAAGTATTGAAACATCATTAGCTAATTCGCCAAAAGTCTCTGATAATACCTTTCGAATATGCATATGCATTTCTTGAGCTTGCGCTGGACTTGCCGTTTCTCCCGTACCAATGGCCCAAACTGGCTCATAAGCTATTACAATGTGCTTTAATTTATCTGCCGATAATTGGCAAACCACTTCTTTTACTTGTTCACTAATAAGGTTAAAGTGTTCGCCTGATTTACGTTGTTCTAGTTTTTCGCCACAGCAATATACAGCAGTAAGATCTTGCGCAATTACGGCATTGGTTTTTTCAAGTAATAAAGCGTTGTTTTCATTAAAGTATTCTCTTCGCTCAGAGTGGCCAACCAATACGTGCGTAGCGCCAGCTTCTTTTATCATACCAACACTAGTCTCGCCTGTGTAGGCGCCTTCAGCATTGGTGTGTGCATTTTGAGCTCCAACATAAACGCCACGATGATTTAACATTTCATGCGATACAATGGGTACCGAAAGGTAATTAGGAAATAAACAAACATCCATTCCCCGATCATCATAAATATAATACTAATGATCTTCATTTTTTAGATCAGCATCCAATTTTAATGACTGAAAAAGATGCTTCAAAATGTAAGCATTTTAATAATAATAAAATTTGGTACCTTGCGGTTGATGCAGATGTTACAGATAGTTTTATAGAAAAAATTGATACTAAATTAAAAAGCATTTCTAAATAAAATGGCTTCAAATCCAGTAATAATTATTCCATCCAGAATAGGCTCAACAAGACTTAAGAATAAAGCTTTAATTGATTTGGCTGGAAAATCATTAATTAAAAGAGT
>JBMYOR010000708.1:0-1976 GCA_049599535.1 Bacteroidia bacterium
TTTGCTTCCGCTTGGCAAGAAAGACCTTACACTTCTGGTGTCTATTTCAATTCTTTTAAGACATTACCTTTTGTACTTCCTAAGCCCCAATAGAAGTTTAAGGTCTTAGTGCTTTTGCACTTTTCAGCCATTTTAGCTTTTAGATAAGTGTCTGGTCTAGGTGCTTCGATGACCTGACACTTCTCTTCGGTATGCGAAGTCGAATACTGAATAAGATTGCAGGTTCTTGGCTTTGGGCAGAAGTGTTAGATATTAGAGTTGGTTGACCGCGGCTTGAGCTGAATAGACCTTACACTTCTGGTGTTTATTTCAATTATTGTAAGACGATATCTTTTCTACCACTTTAGCCCTAATAGAAGTTTAAGGTCTTTGGGATCAAAACTTAAAGCGCATCACCACTTCGCCGGTTTCTTTGTCTATCTCAATTTTTGAGTCTTTTTCGTTCATCTCTTTTCCCGTACTCATTTTAAAAATGCCTGAAAGAAAATCCATGCCTTTTTGCATTATGGTTTCCATTTCTTCAAGTTTTTTAATGCGCTCTTTCGTTTCTTTTTCCTCTACTACTTGTTCTTTCTTATGCTCTTCGGCCAATTGAAGAAGCTCTTCGTTTTCGTTGGTTTGGATTTCTTCTTCGTTGGCAAAACCAGCCAATGCTTGCTCTAATTCCTTTAAAAACTGGCCTTTGCCTTTTTCTGAAAAATCAACAAAATCTTCGTTATAGTTTTTATTGAGTACGTTGTCAAAAAGGTTTTGTTTCAGCAATAATCCACCTGCAATGCTCAGCTCAATTGAATTTCGAGTTATTAGGTTGATTACCGTGAGATTTTTATTGGTTTGACCCAAGCGATCAATTCGGCCTATGCGTTGGTTTTTCTTGGCTGGGTTCCAAGGTAGTTCAAAATTTATTACTGTATCGGCCATTTGTAAGTTGAGTCCGGAACCACCTGATTCGGTAGAAAGGAAAACCCGACAACTCTCATTGGCTTCAAATTCATCAACTAACTTTTTGCGCTTTTTCACTGGCACGGTACCGTTTAGTTCGGTATAGCCAATATTATTTTCGCGCAGCATTTTACCAATAAGCCCATTCATGGTGCGCCATTCTGAGAATATGATAATTTTCCGCTTATTATTTTTCAGATCAAGCTTGTCGAATAAAATTTCTTTTAGCTCGTCAAGTTTAGGCGAATGATAGGTTTCTTTATCAACCAAGTATGATGAATCGCAAGACATTCGCATAGTTTGCAATCCACTAAGTATGCGTTGCCAATCAAATGGGGTTTTAAACTTTTTATTTAGAATCTGCGCAATGGTAAGTGCCGCCGATGCATGATAATCTCGCTGAACTTCGTGCATTTCAACCGGCACATCAATTTGGGTAACTCTATTGAGTTGGGTAAGAACTTCGGCTTTTTCGCGACGGATTAAAATGGTTTTCATCCGCTCTTTCAACTCTTGCAAATTATAATAGCCCGAGATTTTATTATTGAGTTTAGTGTCGAAATAGCAATGTTGGTATGAGAATTCCCAAAGTGGTGTAAGCATATAGGGATAGAGGAACTCAACAATAGCGTACAGGTCAATTAAATGGTTTTCTATGGGTGTACCTGTAATTACAAGCGCATGCTTTTTCTGGATAGCCTTAATGGATGTTGCTGTTAGGGTTTCGAAGTTTTTAATGCGCTGGGCTTCGTCTAAAACCACAAAATCGAAATCGGCTTTATTGATTTCATTTAAATCGCGCAATACCGTTTCGTAATTGATAATGTTGAAAAAGCATTCGCTGCCTTTGTAAAGTTCTGCGCGTTCCACAGGAAAACCTTCTATTATTTGGGCTTTTTCGTTGCAAAATTTCTCAATTTCCGATTTCCATTGCCCTTTTAAAGATGCGGGGCAAATGATTAGAGTTTTTGTAAAACCGAGATACTCTTTTTTGAAAACCGCCGTACTAATGGCTTGTATGGTTTTACCCAAAC
>JBMYOR010000709.1:0-1972 GCA_049599535.1 Bacteroidia bacterium
CAACTTTTGAGCGCTCGCTGATTAGCGCCAATAGCCCTTATGATCGATACGCTTACAAGGGGGCGAAAAGTGCGCTAAACAATAAAGCAAAAAAAGGGTATGATTTATTTTTTAGTGACAAAACAGGCTGTTTCAATTGTCATTCAGGTTTTAATTTTACAAATTATGCTTTTGAAAATAATGGCTTGTACAACAACTACGAAAATGAAGGCAGAAAACGGATTACGGGTAAAAACGAAGATTATGCATTATTTAAAGTGCCAACTTTAAGAAATGTAGAAGTTACCGCTCCTTATATGCATGATGGGTCAATCAATACACTTGAAGAAGTAATTGAACACTATAATGCTGGGGGGAGTGATTTTTACAATAAAAATGAATTGATTAAGCCCCTAGGGTTGACTCAAAAAGAAAAAGCCAATTTATTGGCATTTTTAAAAAGTTTAACTGACGAATGCTTTTTATCAAACTCAAAACTAAAATTGAATGAGCGTTAAATTAATTACATTAGGAATTCTATGTGCATTTATGGCATCTTGTGGCGGGAATGATGAAACGGTTGAATGGGATAAAACATCATATAAATTAGATGATTACGGCACATTACCTGAACCAATTATAGCCGCTGATAATGAATTGACTGTTCAAGGTGTAAAGCTTGGCAGAATGCTGTTTTATGATAAATTGTTATCTGCTGATGGTACACAGGCTTGTGCGAGCTGCCACATGCAAGAGTTTGCATTTACCGATACAGCACGTTTTTCAATCGGTATTCAAGGCAAAAAAGGAAAAAGACAAGCAATGTCTGTGTTTAATATGGCTTGGCACGGCAACGAATTTTTTTGGGATGGAAGATCACATTTACTTAGAGATCAAGCGCTTTTGCCTATTCAAGATGAACTTGAAATGGACGAAGAACTTGATAATGTAGTACAAAAACTCAACGAAGATGTGGATTATCGAAATCAATTTAAAAGGGCATTTGGAACAGATAATATTACCCCCGAGTATATAGCATTGGCTCTTGAGCAGTTTATGAATTCAATTGTAAGTGCAGATTCAAAATATGATAAGTATTTAGCAGGTAGTTATGAGCTTACTGAGAGCGAAGCTCGCGGTATGAAACTTTTTAACACTGAGTACAATCAGTTTTTTCCTGAAGAATCGGGCGCTGATTGCCAACACTGCCATTCGGGATACAATTTTGAAAATGACATGTATATGAATAACGGACTTGATACTGATGGAGAGTTTAGTGATTTGGGCAGAGAAATTGTAACAAATGATGCTGCTGATAGGGGTAAATTTAAAGTAACCACTTTGCGCAATATTGAGCTTACTGCCCCATATATGCACGATGGTAGGTTTAATACGCTAGAAGAAGTTATTGACCATTATAATGAAGGTATAAAGGCATCGAGCACACTTGATTTGGCTCTTGAGCAAACACGGTACACGGGCTTAATGTTAAGCGAGCAAGACAAAAAAGACCTAATTGCGTTTTTAAAAACATTAACTGACAATAGCCTTTTAACCAACCCCAAGTATAATAGCCCTTTCTAGTCTTTTTTTAAAAGCTGGTCTATTTTATTTTCAAGACGGTTAATTTTTTCTTCGAGTTCATCGTTGTTATCGCTAACCATAGCATCAACAAAAATGGAATTAACCAAAGAGAAACCAAAAATACCACCCGTGAGCAAAATAAAAGCGAAGTAAACATTTGTGAGTATGGATCTAAAATCATCAAGGTTTTTGGTGATACTGTCGGGAATTACATTCCAGCCTTCAATAGTAAATACTTTAAAAACTGAGTATAATGATTTTAGTGGTGTGCCAAAAAAATCGGGGCTTAAGTTTTTGTATAAGTAGAAAGATAAAATGCCCACCACAAAAATGTAAATTGTAAATACTAAAAATACATTGATTGACTTTGATAAAGAATCTTGGCGTTACGTTTATTGAAATAATGGTC
>JBMYOR010000710.1:0-1969 GCA_049599535.1 Bacteroidia bacterium
CTATGCTATCTTTAGCAGCCTTTATTTTAGTAGTTACACTTACCCGCTTTGTTTCTCTAGGATCAATTATTGGCGCTGTTTTTTATCCAATTCAATTGATTTTTATTTTCGGTATGGAAAGTGAATACATTAGAATATTCTCTATAATTATTCCTTTAATAGTTATTTATACACATCGTAAAAACATTGATCGACTACTTAAAGGCGAAGAGAGTAAAATTAAATTAGCTAAAAACAGATAAATGAGTTTAGAGAACATTAAAAATGGCCTTCATACTCAAACTGATGAGTTACTTGAAGAAGTTCTAGAAGCTGTTGAAGAACGCAACCTTGTATTGCATAATGATGATATTAACACTTTTGATTGGGTAATTGAATGCTTAATTAGAATTTGTAAGCATAACGCCGCTCAGGCCGAGCAATTAACACTGCTTGTACATTACAAAGGAAAGGCTCATGTTAAAAAAGGAACTTTTGATGAGTTAAAACCTTTAAAAGATGCTTTTATTGACAAAGGAATTAATGCAACTATAGATTAGCCCACTCCCCTATTTCTTGCATATCATGGTGCATACATTCATGGTGTACCTTAGGACATTTATCATGTCCAAGCTTAGAGCAAGGCCTACACTTTAGGTCATTCCTTTCAAAGTGCTTTACCTCAGCTTTTGAGTTTTTCTTGTAATAAGGAGCAAAGCCAAAATCCTTTACTGTATTGCCCCAAAGCACGGCCATATCCTTATCAAAAGCAGCGGCAATGTGCATTAAACCCGTATCGTGACTAATTACCTTGTGAGCCTTCGAAACCACATAAGCCGATTCTTCTAAGGATATGCTATTTACTAGATTAGTTAATTGGTAATGGACTTTTGCACTAACAACACTTCCCGCTAATGACCTTTCCGTATGGCCACCGAGCAAAACAACTGGTAATTTTATTGAAGCCAATAGATCTCGTAAGCGATAAAAATTTAATTGTTTGGTATTAAACCTACCTCCTAAAGCTATTGCTACATATTTATAAGGTAATTGCGCGTTTAGCTCGGTCCTGATGGCATTTGGATTCAAAAAATAATCTAGTCCCTGACCATCGTTTTCAAGCGAGAAAGAATTGAAGTAATTATCTACTACTGAGTATCCTTCTAGCCTATTGAGTTTAAGATTTACCAAAAGCCATTTATCAATATTTCGTTTGTTATAGGTTAATACCTTTTTAGCCTTAATAGAATTGATTAACCGTTTAGTTCTAAGGTTTTTGTGCATGTCAAAAACCACATCATAATTACCTAAGGGCTTTATAAATTCTTGCCAATTATCTTCAAGTAAAATGAGCTTATCAATATGGGGATTATGCTTTAAAATGCCATTAAACTGCTTTTTTGTTGCATAATGAATTTCAGCATTAGGATATTGATTTCTAACACAACGAATTATTGGCGAGGTCATTACAATGTCGCCAATAGAACTAAATCTTATAAGAAGGATTTTCACTCAGGGCTGTAATTCAACACAAATGTAGCTTCAATGCACTTGTTCTAGGCTTCAGTATTGCTTTTTACCGCACCCCAATCACCGCTGTATTTTACTCCTTTAACAAAATGATTATCAATCCAATGGTAATTTCCACCCCTTGGTTTATCCATTAGCAATGCATGATATTTAAAACCATGATCATTGAGCCATTTTACCGTAACTTCTTTATGTTCACTTGAAGATCTGCTGGTAAAAAATGTAATCGTATGTCCATCTTCATACCAAGCGTTTATGGTTTCTCTTGCCCCAGGGTACTCAGTGGCAGTTGCCATTCTTTCTGGCTCTTCATTTGGTACATCGTCGCAAATGGTACCATCAATATCAATCATTATGTTTTTTTTACCACCTTCAAGCACGGGGCTCACCGATAAAACACTTTTATCTAATTCCATAAATCAAAGAAAACAAAAATCGATATACTAATAAAGAAGTTAAT
>JBMYOR010000711.1:0-1969 GCA_049599535.1 Bacteroidia bacterium
AAAGTTATGTAGAATTATCAAACACCTACGGATCTGATTTAAGAGATATGGCCATGATATTGGAAACTATGGTTGATAAAAAGGATTTTGTAAATGCAGCGCTAGTTCTCAAAAACATGAGTGATTTAATGAATTCACGGCGTTGGTGGGGTACCCATACCACCGCGTATTGCATCTTAGCGGTGTCAAAATTTGCCTTAAATCAAAGCCCTGACGAAAACATAAGTTTCGATTACCAATTTGGCAATGGCGATAAAAGGAGCGCCAATACGGCCATGAACTTGGCAAGAATTACGCTTAAGGATAAAGATCTTGTAAACGGTAATGTAACCCTAACCAACAAAGGATCGAGCTTGTATTACGTGCAAGTAGTTACTACCGGCAGACCATTTGAAACTGATAGTTTAACCATTGCCAATAGCCTAAAGCTTAAAGTAAACTATACCGATATGGCAGGCAATACCATTGATATTAATAGCCTTGAAATGGGTACCAGTTTTCAGGCTATTGTTTCAGTTACAAACCCTGGCTTGCGTGGTTATTATGAAGAAATGGCGCTCACCCAAATGTTTCCATCAGGCTGGGAAATTACCAACACCCGCTTTGAAGGTACATCTGGCGCTTTTGAAAATAGCTCATACGAGTATCAAGATATTAGAGATGATAGAGTGCTTACCTACTTTGATATTCCGCGTTCAAGAACTTATGAATACCGAATATTGCTAAATGCAAGTTATGCAGGTAAATACTATTTGCCGGCTATTACCTGCAATGCCATGTATGACAATAGTATTAGTGCGAGCTTACCTGGCAAATGGATTACCGTAAACTCTAAAATATATGATTAAGCACATAAAACTTTAGACATTAATTTTTGCAGCATAAAAAAACAGAAAGTTGATTTTTAGCAAACTACATAATTATGCAAATTGTCGCTTTAAATACAAAAGCTATATTTTTAAAAATCAAATATATAGACAAAATAAAAGGGGCCAAATGGCCCCTTTCTACTGATAGTAAAACCACCAGTTTATTTAATCCTGTGTGGGTGCAAAGTAAGCGGTTTTTTAAATAATTTTTTCTTCAAATTTTATAAAGCCACAAACACAACCATTCAACTGAGTTTAAAAGCAATTAATCTTCAATTACAATATTGGCTAGATAAGTTTTGGAATAAATAAGATGAGTGCTATTAAAACCGCAAATATTGAAGCTATTAAAACAGCTGCTGCCGCTACATCTTTTGCTTTTTTCGCTATTTCATTATAATCTGGCGATGCCAAATCAACAGCATATTCTAAAGCTGAATTTAATGCCTCGGTTACCCAAACCAAGGCCATGGTTAAAATCAAAATTAACCACTCAAATTTTTCAACTTTTAAAATAAAACCACCTACAATTACAATTATGGTGGCTAATAAGTGAAACTTGGCATGGCTTGTATCACAAAAAAAAGTGGCCACACCTTTAAAGGCATGGCCAAAACTTTTAATTTCTTTTTTAAGGCTTTTTTTCAGCATCAAAGCTACTTGCTTATCTAACCCCTTTTGGCTTTTACAAAAGCCTTCATTTTTAAGGTATATTTAGGGTTTAATGGATCATTCGAAAAAACGTCAATTTTTTTAATTACCAAGCCATCATATCCGGTAGCATCAAATATTAAATCAACTTTTGCTTTTTTACCTTTTTCAATTTGATCTGATGTAATTGATGTTGTGGTACAACCACATTCAGGTTTTAACCTAATAATTCTAAGCACATTTTCGCCTTCATTAGTGAGTGTAAAAACTCCGCGTACCTCATCTCCTTCTTCTACATCACCTAAATCAACCATAATATCTTTCGATGCAATTTTTGGAGCTACTTCAAGCTCTTTTGGTGTGAGTACTTCAATATTTTGCTCAATATCGGCAACTACATACATGGTATGTTCAGGCGCTACATCATCATCAGTATGAATCATAATCTG
>JBMYOR010000712.1:0-1963 GCA_049599535.1 Bacteroidia bacterium
TGAGTGATTTGCACACCTGCTGGAATATTCTCTCCAGCAAATACACCGCTGCCGTGAATACGTGAGTCCTGCTTGTAAATCTTAACTTTCTTTTAAATCAAAAGACCGTTTAATCTAAACTATAACTACTTAAAAGTTCGATGGCTTTTATTGTAAACGTACCAAATCATAACTACCAAAGCGCATAAATACATCCAAAGCATGGTAACAATTAATGCACCAAGCGAACCATAGAATTTATTGTATTGGCCAAAATTATCGACATAATAGCCATAGCCGTATGAAATGAGCATTATTGATATGGTGCTGAGTGAGGCACCAGGTGAAAAAAACGTAAGCCTGCGTGCTTTTGGTGTACCTGTATGAAAAACAATTGCAACACTAAAATAGGTGAGAAAAATTAGAATGAGCCATTTAATAGACTTAAGGGCAAAATTTTCGATATTACTAAGTTGAGCAACTCTATCAGAAAAATATACGTAAGCCAACTCGCTAAAAATACTAATGGCAACGGCCAAGATTACCAAAAAAGTGGCTAAAAACATTAGGCCAAATGATTTAAGCTTTTGCTCCCAAAAGCTTCCGCTGGGGTCAAGTGCTGCCAATAATGCGCCAAATCCATTTGAAGCAAAATATATGGTAATTACCGTAGTAAGCGATAGTAACCCTCCCCGTTTTGTAGTAATTAAATCTTGTAAGGTCTCGTTTATTAATTCAAAGGCATTTGATGGTATGGCACCTTTAAAAAAATCCAAAATCTCTTCTTGAAGCCCATCAATTGGCACAAAAGGTATTAAACCAAAAAGTACAATCATGGCCGGAAAAAGCGCAATAAAAAAATTAAATGCAATGGCCGATGCTTTGGTGGTAATGGCTTCATCGGGCAGTTTTAGCATAAAAAAGCCTAGTACCTGCGCCATATTTTTGTTTTTATTGCCCGGAAAAGGAATACGTTCTAAAAACTTACATAGCCACCGGTAAGGTATAAACCAATTGTACAGCCAGTAGTGGAATCCCTTCATTGGTCAATAATCGTGAATTAATGGCTTATAAGTTTAAGCCAAAGCTTTTGTAATTAGGTTAAAAACATACTCAGGGCAGCGTATAGGCCTTCTGCTTTTTGCATCAACAAAGCATAAGTCAGTACTACCTTCATTTACCTTATGGCCTAATTCGTTGTAAACTTCGTACCTGAGTTTCATTCTGGTTTTTGGCACCTCATCAATAATGCAAATAACATTAACCAGCTCATCGTACAAAATTGGTTTAATAAATTTTGAATTTACATTGAGTACGGGCATTATAATTCCGTCATTTTCCATTTTAGCATACGAAAAACCAAGGTTTCGCATTAATTCTACTCTGGCGGCTTCGTAGTAGCGAGCATAGTTACTGTGGTGTAAGTATCCCATCTGATCACATTCGCCATATCTTACTCTAATTTTTAGTGTATTGCTATATGTACTCATGGTTTTCTAATTAAAGTAATTTTTACTCTTCTGTTTTTTTGTCTTCCTAGTTCTGTTGAGTTGGTGTATTCTGGCTTTTCTTCACCAAAAGCATTTGCACTATGTATTTTATAACCTTGCTTTTTTAGTAGGTTGTAAACTCGGTTTCTACGTTCTTTTGATAGCTTCAGATTATAGTTATTGCTAGCGGTTGAATCTGTATGTGCTTCTAAATATATATTGTACTCATCGATTTTATCAATATTGGCCAATTGATTTAAAACCTGCTGCTCTTGTTTGGCTTCAATTATTGATTGGTCAATGTCAAACAAAATATTATAAACCAAGGTATCTATTATAGGTTTTTTAGGCCTTACTAAAATAGGGTGAATATCTGTGAGTTCAGTTAGTTTTAAGCTATCGTTTCTATAATAATGAGCTAAAGTTTTAAGCATTCTAAGGCTATCTGATGAAGCTACAGAAGCCACCGGGCTGCCAAATGATTCTTTTTCTAA
>JBMYOR010000713.1:0-1960 GCA_049599535.1 Bacteroidia bacterium
ATCTATTTCCTTTTATTTTTTTTAAACTTAAAGTTTTTAGGTCTTTTTCTATTTTTAAATTTTCTTTTATTATCTTTGTTTTCAAATTTTTTGAATTTCTTCTTTTTACTTAATTTATTGTTAGAAAATTTATTCTTAAATTTCTTTTTAATGAATCTTTTCCATATCCCAATGCTAGTGCTTTGGCATTGTGGTCTCTATTGGGTTCAAAACTAAACGATAATCGCGGTGCTACTAAAAACTGTTGACTGTAGCTCCAATAATTTGCTCGTAAACCCAGGTTTAATTTGGTGTTTGTAGCCCGATTTAGCATCCACTCATCTTGAACATAAGCTGATGTTCGATTATTATTTAGGCTAATGTCTGAAACCACCAACTCTGACATATCTATTGCCTGCGGATTACCCCTTGGTACTGCATAGCCGGCAGAATCTAAATAGCGCCACTCTTTTAGTTTATCGTTAATTATTTCTCGTTGTAGTACGGCACCCCACGATAATTTGTGCGCTCCTGAACTGTAATCGCCCCTGTGCTGCACATTGGCTATAGTTGCCAATAAAAAATTTCGGGCATGATTTAGATACGAACCCACACCCAATACATATTTAGGATCTCCAAAAGTTTCAGAGCCAATTTCATTATCGAGCTGACTTAAAAAGTATTGGCCTAAAACATCAAACCTTTCGCTCTCATCGGCACGGTAAATCGACGACGAAAAACTTAAGTTTAAACTATCATGTGGTTTAATTTCTAATTGAAGCGCATTTAAAAAGGTTTGGTACTCTGTAATTTCTTGTCCGCGATAATAAACAGTAAGCTGTTTAGCATCTTTTATTGTACCAAATTTTGTTGTTTGAGTTTCGGGCACATTTTGGTAGCTATTATCACCAAAGTAACCTAACCAGCTTAATGATGCTTTTTCACTTAATCTATAAGTAACAAAACTTTGAAAATCGGTAAAAGATGGATTGTAGCTACCTTGTACATCGAGCGAATTGAGCAAATATCTATTTGACCAGTACCTAGTAGAAAACATGTAATTGAGCTTGTAATTATCGGTTCTACCTTCAACATGGGCCGATCCGCCTAAAAAACTTCCTTGTAGTAACACGGCGTTTTCTTGTGGTTTTTTGTAGGTAATATCAAGTACCGATGAAAGCTTATCTCCATAATATGCCGAAAAACCACCGGCCGAAAACGCCAATGAGCTTACCATATTGGGGTTAATTATACTTAGACCCTCAGACTGTCCGCTTCGATTTAAAAATGGGCGGTAAATTTCAATACCATTTATGTACACCAAGTTTTCGTCAAAGCTGCCCCCCCTTACTGAGTACTGAGAGCTAAGCTCATTGCTTGAATTTACGCCCGCTAAAAGCTTAATGGCGGTTTCAATACCCCCACTTGGATTTGGAATTTCTAATTTTTCAGGTTCGAGCACAGTAAATGTTGTGCCTTTTGTACCCCTTGTTGCTTCAAAATCAATAGGTGCTAAATGCACTCCTCGCTGCGCCGAAATGGTAATTTCTTTAGTTTGATTGGCTTTTAACGGTTTAAGCTGATGTAGCTTATTGCCGTTCATATTAATATGAGAAATTTCAAGAACTATAGGCTTATTGGCGGGCACATTTAAGGTAAAGTATCCATCTTTATTAGTAGAGCCGCCAATATTGGTACCCAAAACTTGTACGTTAGCTTCGTCAAATGGTTTTTTTTCGCCATCAACCACCCTACCTTTTATAAAGGCGGTTTGTTTTTGTGCATAACCCACATTTGCTAAAAGGCCGAGTAAAATGGCTAGATAAAAAGGCTTTAAAGACAATGTAATTGAAATTTGGTGCAATGTTAACTTGAATTATTGGCAAATATTGTTGCGTTTGGTTACCATAAATTTTCACGTGATTTGCCAAAATTTTTGAGCCCAAGCTTTTGATTCGCATTTTTAACCATAATCACCCAT
>JBMYOR010000714.1:0-1960 GCA_049599535.1 Bacteroidia bacterium
GCGATGCCTTTGGCTCGTGCCAACACCATGCAAGTAAAAGCTAAATAGCCTTTAGCTTACCGAATTACTAGGTACAGGTAGTAGCACGTGCTTTAGCTATGCAAGGCGGCAATGCTGATTTAATCTGATTTTCTAAATTGCAACCATGAGTAGAAAATATAAAATGCATGACCCTAAAGGCATTTACTTTGTAAGTTTTGCTTGTGTTTATTGGATTGACGTTTTTGTGCGGCAGAAGTATTTTGAATTAGTTGCTGACAGCCTTAACCACAGCATAAACAAAAAGAGCATGATCTTATATTCTTATTGTATCATGCCAAGTCATGTCCATTTAATATTTTGTGATAAGGCAGAAGATCCATCTAAATTGCTCAAAGAGCTAAAAATGTTTACCTCCAAAAAGCTCAGAAAATGCATTTCAGAAAGCTCGCAAGAAAGCAGAAAAGAATGGATACTATGGATGATGAAACGAGCAGGAAGTAAAAATTCGAATGTTAAAGAGTATCAGTTTTGGCAACAACATAACAAACCAATTGAACTATGGAGCAATAAAGTAATAGAACAAAAAATTAACTATATCCACAATAACCCTGTTGAAGCTGGCTTTGTACTAGAACCAGAGCATTGGCAGTACAGCAGTGCTAGTGATTATTGCGGGATTAAAGGACCTGTAGATGTAGGAATACTTGAATAATGAAATTATCTTTCCATTGAGATGCGTGGGATACGAGCTTAAAGCTCGCACCAGCCTGAGGGTGGCACGAGCCAAAGGCATCGCGCCAGCGGTTTAGTCGCTCGCGCCAGCATGGGGTTATCTGTTTTCAAACATTTTAAAACTTCTCTCGCTACATGAGCTTTAAAGTCTCTTATAACACCTGATAGCCTACTACCCCTATGCTGTAAGATTAAATGTGCATGGTTGCTCATAATTACGTATTCATGGATAATAAGCCCTTTTTCTATATGACAGTGCTTTAGCGCACCAACAAATAATTCTCTGTAAACTTCTCTTGTAAATAGATCTACCCAACCTTGAAAAGTCATAGTAACGAATTAGGGTAAAGCATCATTCGCTTTATATTTCTCAGACATTGCTTGTGCCGCTTATAAAAGACCCAATTTAACAAAAGTCAATTTGAAACAAACCAGCAAGTATTTAATACAAACATTTGCAATTGAGACACATGACATTTTTAAAAGTTGAAAACATAAATCTATCTGCTTTGTGGCTAAGAGCATATTAGGCAAACTCGGCAATAGCTGAGCGCCAAGTGAGATGTTGGCATTTTTCTTAGGGCCTTAATCGATGGCACATTGCTGAGCCAAAAAGGGCAGGCCATCTACTCAGAAATTTATGAATACGAACATACAGGATGGCTACCCGGCTACACCGGTATAGCCCGCTACCACAGCGATATTGATGCGGTGGTGGTTCAGTTTGTGAATACGAGCAGCAAAGAGATACTTTGGTTGAAATTGAATGGAGTGTACAACCGAGTAGTGAAAGCCGTAGAAAAGGGTGGCGTCCCAAATTGATTAACTACTTTCTCACCCAAACCTGTACAACATCATAAACACCAATACCGCCAAAACGATAATCAATGGTAACGGTGTCAAAAGTTTCGTTATATGTTCCATCAACAGATCCTTGCCCTTCTATAGTCAATGTTTCTGTTGTTGCCATCATATACATGGTATCAACATTAAAAATACCACCCCCTGAGCCTACCCAGTCAGGTGCTGGTTTTCTACTTGATTGAACAAATGCGGCAAGGGTGTCGTTTAGTGTAATAACGTTTGCATCAAACAAATAAGTGCCATCATATTCAGTTCCGAATAGATTATAAACTGTCTCAGTAACTCTCCATTCGCCTACAAACTTACCGCTATCTTCATAAGGTGTAATGTACTCATATCTGTTGCACGAAAGAGAGGAAAGACTTAAGACAATAAGCACTAA
>JBMYOR010000715.1:0-1960 GCA_049599535.1 Bacteroidia bacterium
GCAGTTTTAGCTTCATAGCCTGCAGCCTGACCGTAGGTAAATGCCATTATATTTTTATAGCCTACATATTTTAGTAAAGCCAAAATAAAACGAGAATCATAACCGCCACTTAAAGGAACCAATGCTTTATTCCCATTTAGTTGGGCTAAAAGCTGCTCCCCCATTTTATCTATAATCTTTGAGAATTCAGATTTGGCTCTTTCAATTGAAACAGGTTGCTCTTTTCTAAAATGTTCTGTGTACTGTTTTACCCTAGGCCCCCACTTTTCATCAACTAATAAAACTTCAGCAGCCTGTAATTGCTTCACCTCTTTATCAAAAGTTTTATCCCCTTGTAAAAATTCCAATCGAGCTACTGCATCTAAGGATTCAGTATCCAATTTATTAGAAAAATTAGCCCCTAATGCGTAAATGGAATGATCATTAAAAGCCAAAGGAATTGACCTACACAAGTCAACTGCAGCAATTACTTGTTCGCTTGATTTATAAATCAAAGCAAAATTGCCATCCAATCGATTGAGTAAATCTACGATTTCAATAATGCCATTACACCTTTTAAAGTTTCTCTCTAAATCTATCGCAGTTAACTTTTTTCCGTTTTCGAATACAAATCCGGTTAAAAATAAATTACCCGATTGTTGCCAATGGTTCTTCTTTAATTGTTCGTTGTAAAGGTGCAATTGCATTCAATGTCAAAATTAAGTAAGGCACATTCGCATTAGGTTAAAAGCTAAATCATTTTCTTTGCCCAAACGCCCGAAATGCTTTTTAACTCATTTGAGTTTATCATATTGTTTTTGCCTTTGGTAGTAATTGTTTATTACTGGCTAAACAAGCGTTTAAACCAAAATAGCGGTATTATTTGGTTGGTTTTATCATCAATATTTTTTTACGCATTTTGGAACATGAATTACTTACCAATTTTAATTGGTTCATTAATTTTCAATTACTTTTTAGGGCAAAAACTTTCAGAAAAACCACGTAGCGCATTATTAAAATTAGGTGTAGTGATTAACTTAGCGCTCCTAGGCTATTTTAAATACACTAATTTTTTAATTGATAATGTAAATTCAATAACTGGTGGTTCAATACCCCAGCAAAATATTGTTTTACCCTTGGCCATCAGCTTTTTCACATTTCAACAAATAGCTTTTTTGGTTGACTCGTATTATCAAAAACTTAAAGATTATGACTTTAAAAACTACACCCTATTTGTAAGTTTTTTTCCGCAATTAATTGCCGGCCCCATAGTGCACCATGGCGAAATGATGCCGCAATTTGCCGAAAAATTTAAGGGTATAGATTATGGTAAAACTTCAAAAGGTCTGATTATTTTAGCCATTGGCTTGTTTAAAAAAGTAATGATTGCCGATAATTTAAGCCCTTTTGTAACAAAGGGTTTTGACCTTGCCGAACACTTGAATTTTACAGACGCATGGTTTACATCATTGGCTTACACCTTTCAACTGTATTTTGATTTTAGTGGCTACACCGATATGGCTTGGGGGGCTGCACTTTTACTAGGTATACAATTACCACAAAATTTTAACAGCCCATATAAAGCACACTCAATAAGAGATTTTTGGCGTAGATGGCACATGACCTTAAGCCGTTTTTTACGCGATTACCTATACATTCCCCTTGGAGGAAATAAAAATGGATTTTCAAAAACCCTTGTTAATCTTTTTATTACATTTTTAATTGGTGGTATTTGGCACGGCGCCGCCTGGACTTTTATACTTTGGGGTGCACTGCACGGTTTGGCTTTGGTAGTTGAACGGTTAGTCTCAAAAGCTGAGATAAAAATCAATCGTTGGATTGGGTTAACCTTTACTTTTTCATTTGTGAATTTTGCTTGGGTATTTTTTAGAGCATTAAGTTTTGAAGATGCCTATAAAGTAATTGCGGGCATGTTTTCTTTCGATTTCTCAAACATTGAAATTGCCAAAAGCAAGACCGG
>JBMYOR010000716.1:0-1960 GCA_049599535.1 Bacteroidia bacterium
GCATGGTTTATTGCCATTTAAGCACATTGACCATTTACACCCCGATGCTTTGATTGCTGTTGCAGCAGCTAAGGATAGTGAAGCGGTAACCAAAGAGATTTGGGGCGACACCATGGGATGGGTGCCGTGGCAGCGTCCGGGTTTTGATCTCGCTTTGAATTTGGAGAAATGCTTGAATAAAAATCCAGGCATTCGCGGCATTGTGCTCGGCGGTCATGGCCTTTTTACATGGGGCGACACTTCTAAGGAATGCTATGAAAATAGCTTGGAAGTAATTGAAATGGCTGCTGAATTTATTGAGCAAAAAAGACAAGCGGCACCTTCAGTTTTTGAAGAACAAAAAATTGAAAGCCTTGATGCTGATAATAGAATAGCGCAAGCGGCGGATTTGATTCCTGTGTTGCGTGGGCTTTGCTCGAGCGAGCAAAAAATGGTGGGCCATTTTACGGATGATGATGTGGTACTGGAATTCATCAATTCTAATGCGATGGAAAGGTTGGCTCCACTGGGTACTTCATGCCCCGACCACTTCTTACGAACCAAAATTCAACCACTGATATTGCCATTAGGTAAAGGCGAAGATTTAGGTGATTCTGGAGCGATTAAAGAAAAACTAGAACCCGCCTTTGCTCAATACCGAAAAGAATATGCAGCGTATTATGATGCATGCAAGTACGATAATAGCCCGGCAATGCGCGATCCAAATCCGGTGGTGTTGCTTTACCCTGGAGTTGGCATGTTCACTTTTGCCAAAAACAAGCAAACCGCTCGCGTAGCTTCAGAGTTTTACATCAACGCCATAAACGTAATGCGCGGTGCAGAATTGATCTCAGAATATACTGCGCTACCACGTCAAGAAGCATTTGACATTGAATATTGGTTATTAGAAGAAGCCAAATTGCAACGTCAGCCTAAAGAGAAGCCTTTATCAAGACGAGTGGCTTTGGTAAGCGGAGCAGGTGGCGGCATAGGAAAAGCCATTGCCGATAAACTAATTGCTGAAGGCGCCAATGTGGTTTTTAGCGATATTCACGAAGAACGATTAAAAGAAGCTACGGCCAATTATGGGAGCGATTTAGCTACCTATGCCGTGGCTGATGTTACTTCAGAAAACTCAGTAAATGAAGCCTACAAAAAAGCTTGCCTAGATTTTGGCGGCGTTGACATAGTGGTGCATTCTGCTGGTTTGGCCATTTCAAAACCGCTTACCGAGCACAGCGAAAAAGATTGGAACATTACCCAAGATGTTTTGGTAAAAGGTCAATTCCATCTTTCAAAAGCCGGAACAGAAATTATGCGCAAACAAGGTTTTGGTGGTGACATTGTAAGCATTGCCAGCAAAAACGGAATTGTTTCAGGGCCCAATAATGTTGCTTACGGAACAGCCAAAGCAGCGCAACAACATATGACGAGAGTTTTGGCGGCAGAACTTGGTGGAGATGGCATTAGAGTTAATACGGTTAATCCAGATGGTGTAATTATCGGCAGTAAAATTTGGGAAGGCGAATGGGCCGAAGGCAGAGCCAAAGCTTATGGCATTCCCGTTGAAGAACTACCAGAATTCTACGCCAAACGCAACTTAATGCAAGCCATTATTCGTCCAGAAGACATTGCCAATGGCGTTTTTGCCTTGGTGGCCATTTTAGATAAAAGCACTGGAAACACCATAAATGTAGATGGGGGAATGGCAGCGGCTTTTGTAAGGTAGGTTTTTGTGTCACGGAGAACGCGAAGGAGTTACTTAGAAGCACAGAGATTTCTATGAATTGTAAAATATTCAGATGTCAGACACCTTGAAGGTGTCCGACATCTAATGCTAACCAAAAGCAATTTGACAATGTTGGTTGTTTTGATGAAGCATTATTTATGGCATATTTCGCAACGTAATTCTATAGGGGTATCGGGAATGATGTCACAAGACATTTCGATGGAATGAATTCCATCGTTTCTGATCAGTAAC
>JBMYOR010000717.1:0-1949 GCA_049599535.1 Bacteroidia bacterium
TTAATAGACTGGTAAAACCCTTGGAGAGAGATGCTAATTTGGGTAAGAATTTAGCAAGCTGGAACATAGAAGAGACTTTTGAAAAGCTTAACAAGTATTTTGAAACAGTGAGAACAAAACAAAATGGGTTTTCATTGAATGAACTTTTCCTTTTTGATTCAAAACTTGATTATGAGTATAAAGATGAGTGGGTGCCAGATCTAGGCGATTGGTTAAGTCAAAAGGAGCTAATTAAAGAAATTGACCAACTTTTAAAAAAAATGAATGCTGATACAGTTTGGCAGAAAAATATTTTTTCAAACTTAGAAGCAAGAAGTTTTGCCTTAAATCAAGATCCTTCAAAACTTTACTCAAATTCGCTTAATCAGGCAAATGCGGCAGCTTATGGTATTCAATCTTTAACTAATAAGCTTGAAGTTGAGCTTTATATTGGCGATTTACTTCAAATAAGAAGTTGGGCCAAGAGCATAAAGTGGTTGATTGAAAAAAACTTGACTCAACTAGTTTTAGATGATAACGGCTTTAAAAAGGACTATCAAAAATTACGAGATCAATATTTTGCTAAAAAGGCATTAATTGAAAAAAGGAGCATTAAAACAAATAATACCGGGCTACAAGAAGTTAGCATTCGTGAACTAGAAAGTGCATTGAGTAAATGTGAAGTTACACCAAACGAAAATGAACTCAAGCGCTTTGTTGGCAAGTTTATATCAAATGATGAATGGTTTATTGATGATGTCAAAAACATTCTGAAAAACGCTATTTACGAACGTAAAAATGAGCTTCAGCTTACTGAATTAACAGCGAAGTTTCAAAGCTATTACAAAACAAATGATCCTGAAAATTTTATAGAACAGGTTTCGCTCCTTCAAGATTTAACCAATAGAATGCAATACCATTTGCAAGGGTTTTTCGGGTTTTTGAATAAGAAGCGTTTTCCTGATGCCCTTATGCAAATGTTTTTGCAATATAATAGTGAGTTGCAGCAACTTGAAGAATGCGGCTTTGTTTTGCACCAAAATTTCAGGCAATTCACAATTGATGAATTTCAGATTTACTTAAACGAGCTCAAAACAATTGATTTTTCACTAGAATTAGAACAGCTTCTAAAGCTATTCAATGGGCTAAAACCAAACCTAAAGTTCTGCTTTGAACATGCCAAGATTCCAATTTTAGAATTAGAAAAAGCGGCTGTACAGCGCGAATTGCAAAGGGCTTATTTGGCCAACCCCGAACTCGAAACGTTCAATTCACAAAAGCTAAATCAACTCTCAGATAAATTAAATTCTGAATACAATGAGTGGCTAAAATGGAACAGCTGGAAATTGCTTGACGCGCAGGTGCTTGAGTTTCAAAGGCTGTTACAATTATCAGAAACTCCTGCTACAAAACTCGGTGACTTAGAGAAGCAAGAAAAATGGAGCTTTAAAAAAGGAATTCGTATAATTAGAAACGAAATAGACAAAACACGTCAACACAAATCACTAAGAGAATTAGTGCATTCTGATGCTAAAAATGCGCTTGATGTATTGAAGCCAATTTATTTAATGTCGCCTGTGGCTGTAGCAGAAACTTTTCCTTGCAAGAAGGAGCTTTTTGATGTTGTGGTTTTTGACGAAGCAAGCCAACTACGCGTAGAAGAAGTGCTACCTATTGTGCACCGCGCCAAAAGAGTGGTGGTAGTTGGCGATAGCGAGCAATTGCCGCCAACTGATTTTTTTAAGTCAACTAGCCTACAAGCCGAAACGGCGGACAATCTCAAGTTTTCTTCTTTTTTAATGGCGGCAAAAGCGGCGTTTAAAAGTCAACAACTAAGCTGGCATTATAGGTCGCTTAGTCAGGAGCTAATTCAGTTTTCAAACGCTGCATTTTATCAGAATAACTTAAAGGTCTTTCCTTCTTGTAATGCGCCAAAACCAGCGCTAAAGTCTATAAGAGTTGAAGGAGTA
>JBMYOR010000718.1:0-1949 GCA_049599535.1 Bacteroidia bacterium
CCCTTATGAATAATGTGCACTTGGTAAAATTGCTTTCTGAGTCCTTGAACCTGTATAAAAAAGGAGAACTCGTTGGTTTAAAACCTGATTCACTTTTTTACCTGCTTCGCCAGTTTGTTTGGTTACGAGTACACCGCCCAAAATATCTTTTGCTTTTTGCGGCACTTCTTCAAGAGATTTAGCCAAAACCACGCCTCTCGAACCAGTCTCGTTTACGGTACCTTTACCTCTACCGCCAGCATGAATTTGTGCTTTTATCACAAACCATCCGGTTCCGGTTTTTTCTTTCAGGTCTTTTGCTGCTTCTAAAGCTTGTTCAGGGGTAGCGGCTACATTACCTTCTTGAACAGTTACACCATATTTTTTAAGTATTTCTTTACCTTGAAATTCGTGGATGTTCATGTCATCAGTTTAATTGAACTTCAAAACTACTTTCGCACTTGCAATAAACATAAAAAGCGTAATCAAATAATTGAACTTTTTATATTTAATACAGTTCAACCATATATATAAAGTATAGCAATGAGTAAAATAGCAATAATTGGAGGCACAGGTTTAATTGGATCAAAATTGATTCCCGAACTCAAAAGACTTAATCATCAAGTTTTTATTCTCACAAGGGGAGCAGCAAAAACTATTGATAGCAATGAGACATACATTAACTATGATCCTTACCAAAACAAATGGCCTACTGATGTACTTACCGAGTGCGAAACCATAATTAATCTAGCAGGTAAAAATATTGGTGACTCAAGACTTACTACAAATGTTAAATCAGATGTTTACAAAAGTAGAATCGAACTTACTCGTTCACTCGTTACATTTATAAACAACACAGATAACAAATGTTATCTACTGATAAACTCATCCGCGGCTGGGTTTTATGGGTACGATAGAAAAGATGAAATGTTAGATGAAGATTCAGACCCAGGAAATGGCTACCTAGCTGAACTTTGTAAAGACTGGGAAAATGAATCAAAGAAATTAGAGAGTAGGAGGTTAGTGATTTTACGCACCGGAATAGTACTAGATAACAACAGTGGAGCATATCCTAAACTAAAGCAGCCAATATTGCTAGGTTTAGGCTCAGCCTTGGGTACTGGTAAACAATGGGTTCCGTGGATTCATATAAATGATGTAATCAACATTATTTTATATGCCATAAACAATCACAAAATTGAAGGACCTGTAAATGTTGTTTGCCCAAATCCTGTTAGAAATAAACGTATGATCGGTGCTATTTCAGATTCACTTAACAAAGCTATTTTGATGCCTAAAGTGCCCGCATTTGCTCTAAAATTAATCTTAGGAGAGCTGTCAAAAGGCATTGTTGGTGGCCTAAAAATTGAACCTAAAAAACTTAAAGATCAAAATTTTATATGGGAATACTACGACATTGATCAGGCCGTAAAAAACCTAAATTGGGGTAAAAAACAATAAATTTTCAGTTTAAGCTTTGCTTTTAACAGTACTGAGCTTTGCGCTCATAATCAAGTAGAAAGAACCAAATAATAAACCATTAAAAAACAAATCACCAAGTACACCATTCAGGGCAAAAGAACTTAAAAAATCACCTGGGTTGTAAAATGGTAGTGCGGCTGCGTAGCATGTTGCTAAACCTGAAAAATCTTTGGTGTATGCCGGAGACAATATCCATGAACCAAAATTGGTAATTATGAAAAAAGCTAGGGACGAGAATAGAGATGCTCCAATTACCCGTTTTGTATTAATCTTATTCGATAGGCTGTTTCTACCAATTAAATAGGTGAGTAAAAAAGCACCATAAACAAACGGCATTTCTGGATGGAATCCCACCCCCCCAATCAACTGTATAGCTAAATCAGAAAGTAGCATGATGCCTACAGGCAAAAGAGCCGACTTTAAGTTCTTACCTAAAAATGTGCCTGCAAAGAGTGCAATTGCTCCTATTGGCGTAAAATTATATAGGG
>JBMYOR010000719.1:0-1949 GCA_049599535.1 Bacteroidia bacterium
CATTGCAAATGGGTATTGGATCAATTCCTGATGCGGCACTGCTAAACTTAACCCAACACAAAGATTTAGGTGTACACACCGAAATGTTTAGCGATGGATTACTTGACCTTATTGAAAAAGGCGTAGTAGTAGGCAACAAAAAGAAAAGCCATAAAGATGTAATAGTAACAGGCTTTTTAATGGGCACGCGTAAACTTTATGATTATGTAGATGATAATCCTTTTGTGCGCGTATTGGATATCGAATATGTAAACAATACGCATATAATTGCCAAAAATCCCAAGGTAACATCAATAAATAGTGCCATTGAAGTAGATATTACTGGGCAGGTTTGTGCCGATTCAATAGGTACTAGAATGTACTCCGGTGTAGGGGGGCAAATGGACTTTATAAGAGGAGCATCTTTAAGCCAGGGCGGTAAGCCAATAATTGCTTTACCTGCAACTACCAGAAGGGGTGATAGCAAAATTGTTCCTTTTTTAAGGCAGGGAGCAGGCGTAGTTACTACAAGAGCACATGTGCATTATGTGGTTACTGAGTTTGGCGTGGCAGATCTTTATGCCAAAAGTTTAAAAGAACGTGCTAAAGAAATGATAAACATTGCGCATCCTAATCATAGAGAACAATTAGATAAAATGGTTTTTGAAAGATTTGGTGGTAATATATATAGGTAGTCACTAATAAAAAGTGAATCAAAAAAATGCAAAAAGCCTTTGAATTTATTGATTTAAAGGCTTTTTGCTTATAAGGGTTGTTGATGCAAGCAAAAGAAAATCTTACCCAGTTTGCACCGTTGTGCATTTAACTTTTGCATAGGTCAAAAATGCCTAACAGTTTTTTAATAAGTACTTAATCAAATCTGTGGTGGTAACAATACCGCGCAAGCCCACTGAGTCAACCACCGGAAGGGCATGAAACTCATGAGTAGTAAAAATTTGAGCTACATCTTTAATTGGTGTATCAGGGTTTACAGTTTCAATATTTTCAGCCATTACTTGCTCAATGCTCAGCATGTCAAAAATGGGTGCTGATGTTTCATCATCATCATCGTTACCATTGGTATAGGCTTCAAAAAAGCTAAGCCGTTTCATATCAGTTAAGCTAAGCATGCCTTTTAACTCATTATTCTCGGTAACTGGTATGTGTCTTATGTGGTGTTTTTTAAACAATTTAGCGGCATCTTCAAGTGAGTTTTGAAGGTTAACTGTAACCACCGTATCGGTCATTATAGTTGAAATTGGCAATATTTGAGACATGATTTTAAGAGTTTTATCATTAACAAATCTTGCACAAAATCAATTAGCCGTAAATGACCCAGCTCATTGTTTATTTCAATTAGAAATGCCTAAATGTTGATAGATACCACTGCTACCTTTTTAGAATAAACTCGCACCTTCTGTTAAGTTGTCGGCCTGCATCGGTTGAGTTGGTAGCAATTGGTTTGCTGGCACCAAAGTATTTGTATTTAATTCTCTTTTTATCAATTCCTTCGCCAATTAAATAATCAACTACTTCAAGTGCTCGGTCTTTCGATAATTCTTCATTGTATTTTTTTGTACCTGAATTATCGGTATGGCCATGTATCTCAATTTCAAGATCAGAGTTTTCGATTAACAGGCTCACTAAGCTATCTAAAAAATAGTAGTTAGTGTCAAGTATATCGTATTCATCATATTCAAAATAGAACCCTTTAAAACAAAAAGGCTCATCATTTAACAATTCGGCAAGGTCAAGGTCCATAAAGTACCTTGTGGTTACCAACTCTTCGTCTTTATCAATTACTGCTGGTGTTCCTACGCCGCAGTCAACCCCGTTTGAATCGTTTAGCGGTTCTACCGTAAAATCATCAATAAAATAATATGCAAAAGGGCCGGCCTTTGAGTTTACCGTTTTTAGGGGCGTGTTTTTATCAATATTAAAGTTGCCCAGAGTAATGTATTGCTCGCCAC
>JBMYOR010000720.1:0-1948 GCA_049599535.1 Bacteroidia bacterium
GGGCTTTGCGCATAAATGCTTCTAAGCGCTCCCTTAACTCTGCCCCTTTTGGCAACCAAAGTGGTAAACCCTGCCCAACTTTTTGAGAAAAAGTAAATAAGCCCAGCTCTTTACCAATTTTTCTATGATCTCGTTTTTTTGCTTCTTCTAACCTGGCCAAATGCTCATCAAGCATTTTTTTCTTAGGAAAAGTAACGCCATAAATACGAGTAAGCATTTGATTTTTCTCATCTCCGCGCCAATATGCTCCGGCAACATTTAATAGCTTAATGGCTTTTATATGACCTGTGTCGGGCACATGACCTCCTCTACATAAATCTGTAAACTTGCCTTGTTCAACAAATGATATTTCACCGTCATTTAAGCCTTCAAGTAAATCAAGCTTATAATCATCGCCTTTATCTTTAAAATACGCTATGGCTTCATCTTTAGCAATTAAGTACCACTTAAACTCATTTTTTTGTTTGGCAAGCTCTTTCATTTTGGCTTCAATTTTCGGAAAATCATCTTCTGATATTTTCCTATCACCAAAATCTACATCATAGTAAAACCCATTGTCAATTGGCGGGCCGATTCCAAACTTTACATTTCCATACACTTCTTGTAGTGCCTCAGCCAAAAGGTGAGCAGATGAGTGCCAGAACATTGTTTTGCCTTCATCATCTTCCCATCTCACAATTTTTATTGTACCACTATTATTTATGGGCCGTTTCAATTCAATTTGAGCGTCGTTATGAACTGCTCCTAAAGCTACTCTAGCCAAACCACTGCTTATACCTTGAGCAATTTCAAGTGCTGTAGTTCCTTTATCGTATTCTCTTACGGTTCCGTCAGGAAAAGTAAGTTGTATTTGTTGTTCAGACATTATTTGAATTTCACTTTCGTAAATGCGGATGCAAACTTATCGCAAATTCTCAAGTTCACGGATTGCATCTGCATCATTTGGGTCTATTTGCAATAATTGCTGCAAAGTTTCTTTGGCTTGCTCAAGATTATTAAGCTCCTTAAGGCATAATGCCTTGCCCAAAAGCACATCCTTATCATCATTTTTAAGTTCAAGGCAATAGTTAAAATAATGCAATGCCTGATTCCAAACTTCGAATTGATAGTAGAAATAGGCCATATTAAAAGCATAATTGACATTAGCAGAGTCAAGCTTTAATGCCTTTTGATAATCAAGCTCAGCAGATTTATAAGTTTCGAACCGCTCAAAAGCTTTAGCCCTTTGGTAATAAAAATCAGCATTAGTTGAATCTATTCTTATGGCATTGGTAAGGTATTGAATTGCAATTTGAGCAGAATCTGCTAACTTCCATTGAGCCATTGTAAGGAGCGCATTTACATTATTGGGGTCAAAATCTATTGCGGTTTGAAGGCTTAAATATGCTTGGTCCATTTTATCCTTTTTACCAAATATTATGGCTCTGCCTATATAAGCATCGGCAAAAGATTGGTCTCTACTAATAGCTTCATTAAAATATTTTAATGCACTTTTATGATCATTTTGATTCAGATATATTTTACCCAATCTGGCCCAAACCTTTGGATCATTATTATTAATTGCCAAACACTTTTTGTAACTACTTAATGAACCCACAAAGTTTTTTTGCGCAAAAAGCACATCGGCTCTAAACAAGTTAAGATCATAACTGGTACTATCTAAGGCATACGCCAGATTTAACATTGCTTCTGATGAATCTAAGTTTCCCAACTCGTACAGCTCTTGCGCGCTTAAAAATGCCTGATCAAAATCAAGCACATTATTACCGTTTGTTTGGTTTGCAGATTTATTTCCACAAGCCTGCGCTATAAGCGCAATCATAAAAAATAGATAAACCTGAGTTCGCATTGGACAAATCTAGGGCTTGCTGCAAAGTTTCAATTTGAAAAGTTCATAATTGAACTCTGACATTAAACAAGAAACCACTTTTGGCAAAAATTACTTTTG
>JBMYOR010000721.1:0-1940 GCA_049599535.1 Bacteroidia bacterium
TTTCTAATACATTATGCAGCTATACAAGCCTTGGCCATATTGATTTATTGACCGATGAGAATATTCAAGGAAGATTAAATCAGATTGGATATTCAAAAGATGGATCAAAGCGGTTTTATGAATACCCACAAAAACCTATTCATAATGTAAAGTTTGAGATTTTAAAACTGCTTTCATACAAAAAAATTGACTTGGGTTTTGGTGTTGGATATAATGGAAGAGTTGGTGAAATATTCTCATCAGTAATTGTAAAGCGCGTTCCTGATCAAATGTATTTAGTTCAAGTTAATACAAACTACAAGCCTTCATTTTATACCCCTATATCTTTATCCTACTATATATCAAAGTGTGTTCGCTTGCATTTACGGTACAGCTTAGCTTATTATTTTCTTAATACTACTGCTTCATTTGAAAGGAAAAGCGGTTTTAGAGAATATGATAAGGTAAAGTACTTTGAAGGAAATCAATTCAATCTTATTAGAAACTACAATTTTGGTCTTCATTATTACTTTCATGAAGTCAAAAAGCCCAATTGGCTCAAATTATACAATAAGAGGGTGAGAGGGCTTTAAGCTATTGTAAAATAGTAGTTTTTGGTACTATATCCGGCAAATCGCAAAACACCAAGGTCGGTGTATTGAGTTATCTTTTTTAAAACAAACCCACCTACAAGACAAGAAAAGGCAGTTAATTGAGCCGACCAGTGCTCATATGTATTAATTTTTAAAAACGGTAGGGCAACATAAGCCCCGCCAGCTACAACGTATTGCATTGTAGCAAAACAGGCCTTATTTATTTCGCCAAAGTAGAATACAGGTGTTGTAATTAAATTAGATTTAGCAATTGATTTTAATTCATGTACTTTGATGGTATCGCTCTTAGTAACTATACCCGAGTCTTTTGTAAAACCAACAATTTCAGCATGTCTAAAGCCATGTTCTCCTATCAATTGATATAAAAACCATTCATTTGCTTTAAACTCAATCTCAAAGTCTTTATCATTATTGGATTTGATTTTTAAGCTATTTTGTGCTACACCAAAAAATGGAAAAAGCACACAAATGAGAAATAGAAGCCTTTTCATTCGCTAAATATATAACTTTCAATCAAGGCTAAACCACAACACTTTTTATTAGCTGATTGCCTTTACCAAAAGAATACATCCAATAGGCCAAGTTTGGCATAGGTTGAGTGATAATTAAATTGGCACGTTTCCCACGAGTAATACTTCCTAGTTCATCTTCAAGTTCAATGGCGGCAGCGGCGTTTAGCGTGCTCGCATTAATTACTTCTTCAGGTGTCATTTTTTGTTTTATGCAAGCCAGGCTTAGCACAAATGGAATGTTACCGCTGGGCGTAGAACCGGGATTGTAATCTGTGGCCAAGGCTACAGGCAAATCCGCTTCAATGAGCTTTCTAGCAGGTGCGTAATCAATACTTAAAAAGAAACTACATGAAGGCAATAGGGTGGGAATGGTATCGCTTCCTTTTAGTGACTCAATATCATCATCATTCATTACTTCAAGGTGGTCAATGCTTAAGGCCTTATTTGCCACTGCCATTTGCACACCACCAAAAGTTGAAAACTGATTGATGTGTATTTTGGGTTTAAGTCCATGTTCAATTCCTGCTTTCATTATGCGATCAGTTTCTTCAACATTATAGTAACCGCGTTCGCAAAAAGCATCAATGTAATCGGCCAAGCCTTCTTTAGCAATTACGGGTAGCATCTCGTTAATGATTAAATCAATATAACCTTCGTGATTATCTTTAAACTCAGCAGGAAAAGCATGTGCACCCAAAAATGTAGCTTTAATTGGAATTGGCGAAGTTGCCTTTAGGGCTTTAATAACTCTAAGCATTTTCAATTCGGCATCTACGCTTAAACCATAGCCGCTTTTAATTTCTATTGCTCCCGTGCCTGTTTTAATTACTTCATT
>JBMYOR010000722.1:0-1936 GCA_049599535.1 Bacteroidia bacterium
TTATCTTTTTTTGAACTCATAGAGCGCAATTATACCCACAGCTATCAAGATTGCCTATTCTAAAGCAGGCCAATTTGAAGCTTAACAGCAAATACTTTTCTTCCTTGTTGTCTTTTTGCATAGTTGACTGTTATACGTCTTTGGCCTCTTTCAATTCTGACAATAAAAAAGAAGGTGTAGTTTATTTAGCTAAAGCCAAAGATTTAGAGCCTAATAATTTTAATTACTCGGTTGATCTTATTAATGCGTATTATGAATTGGGCGATTATGAAAATTTAAAAAAGTATAGTGTTCAGGCATCAGAAATGTACCCGAGCCACAATATTTTTTATTTATATGCAGGCATTGCATTTACCGAACTTAGTGATTTTAACAATGCTTTAATGATGCTTGAAACAGGCAAAAGCTTTGTAATAGGTGACAATGCAATAAAATACGATTTTAAATTAAGCTTAGCTGAAGTGCATTATAAAATGGGCGAGTTTGATGAGTGCGAAAAAACTTATGAAGAAATTTTGAGAGAACAGCCCTTGCATGCTACAGCTTTAAATAATTACGCTTATTATTTGGCCAGGCGTGGTTATAGGTTACGCGATGCCGAAAAGTATATAGCCAAAGCCATTGAACTTGAAGGTGAAAACGCATCATTTACCGATACCTACGGTTATATAATGTTTGCCGATAGTAAATACGAAAAAGCCATTAAATATTATACCAAAGCACTTAATGAAGAACCAAAAAGTGCAGAAATACTAGAGCACAAAGGCGATGCACTATTTAAAAGTGGAAACGAAATTGAAGCACTTAAGTTTTGGCAATTGGCTAAAACAAATGGTGGTAATTCTAATACGCTTTTGAAAAAGATTGAAAATAAAAAATATTATGAAGAGTAATATTTGGCTCTTGTTTATTGGAGTTGCCTTAACTTTTCAAAGCTGCGAATTACTAAAACGCTCAGGCAATCTTGATTCTACCAAGCTAAAGTCACTAAAGCAATTCGAAAAGTTATATACACAAAATTTAGCTCAATCTAATTACAAATGGTTTAAGGCAAGTGGTAGGGTTAAAATTAAGTCTGCTTCTCAAAATGTAAGCCTTACAGCTCAATTTAAATCTCGAAAAGACAGCCTAGTTTGGGCTCGTTTATCAAAGCTGCTCGAGGTAGTTAGAGCCCAGGCCAACACCGAACATTTTCAATTAATAAATCGACTTGAAAGAACCTACCTAGAATATAATTTTAGCGAGTTATCTGCTATAATCGATCCTTCTCAAGGCCTGGCGGCGTTTCAAAATATTTTGCTTGGTAATATTCCGTTTAGTGTTTCTCAATCAAATTTTGCAGTTGGCAGCAATGCTTACACTCTTACACAGCAAAGTGATAGCATAAAGCAAACAGCGGTAATCGATAAAAAAATGCTAAAGGTGAGCTCTTACATTATTGAGTCAACCGATGGTAAAACCCAGGCACAATTAAGTCTTAGCAATTATGTAAACACCGATTACGGATACGTGCCACAAAAGCTCATTGTTAAAATAAAAGGAGCTGAACTTGAAGCTGTTGAAATAGATTTCTCTAAAATTGAATTTAGTAATAAAGATAAAGTAGATTTTTCTATTCCAGATTCATATAATGAAAACTAGCTTTTTAATATCAATACTGCTTTTTTTAACTTCAGTTGCTTATTCGCAAAGCCGAAAAGAGCTTGAAGAGCAGCGCAAAAAAAAGTTAGATGAAATTGCATTTACCCAAAAGTTAATTGACGAAACCAGCGAAGCCAAAAAAAAGAATATCAATTACTTATATATTCTGCAGCGCCAAATTAAAAATAGGGAGCAATTAATTTCAACAGAGAGCCGAGTACTTAGGCTCATGAACCGAAGCATTGAGAGCACATCAATGTTTATACAGGCTTTAGAAAACGATATTACCAGTTTA
>JBMYOR010000723.1:0-1935 GCA_049599535.1 Bacteroidia bacterium
CTATTGGCGTTTGCCGTAATTAGATTTTTAATACTACTGGCACTTAAACTTGGATTTGATTCTAATAATAAGGCTACCGAACCGGTTACCACTGGGCAAGACATGCTGGTGCCTTGGTTTACAAAATGTTTTTCGCCACTTACTCTTCGAGATGTTGCTGCCGATGAGAAACTACTTAAGCTAGAGATTACTCCTTGCCCTGGTGCTGCTATTTCGGGCTTGGTTTCTCCAGTTCGCAATGGCCCGCTGCTGCTAAATGCCGAAATATCATCAGATAAATCAGTACCACTGTATAAACGATTTGAACCCGCATAATTTTGCCAGCGCCAGCGATGTACAAATGAACCTACCGAAATGGCTTGGGCAGCACTTGCAGGTGAGCCTACTATATAAGAATTATTACCCGATGTTAATTGAAATGATGAAGATGACTTATTGTAAAGCCAAACATGGTAAACAAGGTTTTTACTGTAAGGAGCCGATGCATTTATATTATTTAATGTAAAGGTATAAGTACCCTGGGCCGGTGGGTTTGTACTTATAGCATCATAAATATCAATATGAAATTTTCGATCGGTATTGTTGGCATCAACAGAATTATTTAAATAAATGTAACCATCTGAAGGCGTATTAACTCCAATAGAACTACCTACTGTATTTAAAGTATTACTACCATTTGGCCCATCAATTTCGCAAGTCACACTATCGCCGCGTTGTATATAAATAAGCAATTGAAAAAAATCATTAAAGTTGCCTGAGCTGGGCGTGTATGACGAAATAGTTACTGAAAAATCATGACTTCCACCTTCGGGAATAGTACCCGAAAAGTGCATATTATCATCGCCCTCGTTACCAGCCGCGCAAACCACTGCCCTACCTGTACCGCTAAAAGCATCAATGGCTTGTGCAAGTGCCGAAGTTCCATCATGGGCATTGTAATCGCTCCCTAGGCTCAAGTTAACTACAATTGGCTTAGATTCATCGGTTGCTTTTTGATCCATGTAATCAAGCGCATCAATTATACTGGCATCAGAAAAATCGGTATTCACAAAAACTATTTCAGCATTTGGTGCCATACCAATGTGCGCCGCAGGCGAAAGTGCATTTCCGTTGCCTGCTGCTGTTCCAGCTACATGAGTTCCATGGTTGCTTGTCTCCGCATTTCTTATATCGCCATTTGATGTAGAAAGCTCATTATTGATTTCAGAATTGGTGTATTCAACCCCAAAATTGCAGCAAGTAAGATTGGCATCATTTGTATAGGGTGTATTCTCGCTTCCTGTTACAGTTAAATCCTGATCCCATAGCGAATAAATACGACTAGTGGTTGATGATAATGGATCAATAAAATCGCCGTGTTGCCAATCAATACCGGCATCAATCACTCCTACAAGCACATCTGTGCCAGTATAAGTTGTATTATTTAAATTGCCATTTTGCAAACTGGCTACTCCGGTAGCTGCACGCGCAAAGTCATTTAGCAGGTTAATTCGATAAGCCGCTTCAATAAAAATGATATCATTGTTATTAGCCAGTTCAATAATTTGCTGAATACTTAGCCTTGCAGTAAAAAAATTAGGCCAAACTGATCCTGTAATTAAACTCGGATTATTGGCATGTATTAAAGGATTAGCGGCAAACACCTTGCACCTAAAATATTTTTCTCCATTAATTTTAACGGCTGTACTATCAACAAAACTTGGTAGTGGTAAGGCAATGGGGTTTTCGTTTTGAGCAAACAGATATTTATAAAATTGATGATCTATTTTGCTCAAATACCCTGAGCTAGGTTTTGATTGGCCAAAAACGGCAACTATAAAAAAGCAAGTAAATAAAAATAAAAATCAAATAACTCAAGAAAATACAAATGATAAATTACAACATACTATTTTAGATTTAACAAATAAATTAGGTATTGGTACAAATAATATAGAT
>JBMYOR010000724.1:0-1934 GCA_049599535.1 Bacteroidia bacterium
AGCTGAGCTTTGTATATGTTTCTCTTTTTGTTGCTTGCCCGGAAAACCTTTAAAAACCAATCCTGAAATTGAAGCAATGTCTCTGAATTTGTGCCGTGCTATTTCAATAGAATTTACACTGCTCATTATATCATCCGTCAAATGATCGGCCGAGAGTAGATTATTATCCAAAATTTCATCTACGTCAATTGGCGAATCTGAAAGTAACTCAAAACCGTAATCGTTCATTGCAATAGAAAAAGTAACAGGCCTTAACAAAGAAATTCGGTAAGCTAAAACTGAAGCCAATCCTTCATTTACAAAACGCCCCTCAAATGGGTAAGCCAATAGATGGTACCCTTCTTTACTCGTAAAATATTCTATTAAAAACTGGCCCTTATTTGGCACAATCGATTCTTCATTTTGGCAATCGAATAATGGTTTTAAAAACTCTAGCTCCTTTTCTTTTTTAATGGTAGTTTGTGATTCGATTAATTGATCTCTTAGTACTTCTGACATTTGCGCCGAGAGCGGCATTCTGCCACCACCCCAACTCGGTACAATAGCTTTTTTCTTTTTGCTCGGTTTTACTTGAACCGTCATTTCTTTAACCCTAATAAACTCCAAAGTAAGGCCCGCCATCACAAAAACATCGCCAGGTAAAAGTCTGGTAATAAAGCGTTCTTCAATAGTGCCAATAAACTTTCCATTTTGGTAACGAACCGCCATCTCGGCATCGCTCACAATAGTGCCAATTGAAAGCCTATGCCTCATGGCTACTCTCCTATCTACCACCTTAAAAACACCATTTTCAACAATTACTTTATGAAATTCATCATAGGCATTTAAGCTCTCGCCACCGCTCGTTATAAAATTTAAGCACCAATTCCACTCCTCATCATTAATAGAATTATATGAAAAAGTCGATTGAATTTCAGGTAAAATTTCATTAGGTACAAAACCATCAGAAATGGCTAGTGTAACCAAGTATTGAATTAGCACATCGAATGATCTTAGATAAGGCATTCTATCTTCAACAAAACCTTTTTTTGCAGCTACTCTAAGCGCGGCGCCTTCAACCAACTCGAGCGAATGAGTGGGTAAAAAATAGATTCTGCTTTTTGCTCCAGGTTGGTGCCCGCTACGCCCAGCTCTTTGTAAAAAACGTGCTACTCCTTTTGGGCTTCCTACCTGAATAATGGTTTCCACTGGCCTAAAATCCACACCCAAATCAAGGCTCGATGTACATACTACCACCTTTAAAAGGCCCTCGTGAAGCGAATCTTCAACCCAATCTCGCAAGTCACGACTCATGCTACCGTGGTGCATAGCCATTATACCCGCAAATTGCGGTGCCGCTTCTAAAAGCTTTTGATACCAAATTTCAGTTTGAGATCGTGTATTTGTGAAAATGAGAGTAGTTTTACTTTTATCAAGAATAGGTAATAGCTCATTTAACATTTTAACGCCCAAATGACCCGCCCAAGGCAATGTCTCAACATCTTTCGGAAATATAGATTCAACGTCAATCTCTTTTTTGATATCCGATTTTATAAAAGCCCAATCTTTCTCTACATCACTTCCAAACAATATTTCAGCGGCCTGATCCATATTGCCAATAGTTGCTGAAATTCCCCAAATCTTCATTTGCGGACAAATGGTTTTTAGCCTTGAGAGTGCCAACTCCATTTGAACTCCACGCTTTGAGCCAACCAATTCGTGCCACTCATCGCAAACCACGGCTCTTACATTCTTAAATAGATCAGGATACTTCTTACTCGCCAACATCAAGTGCAGGCTCTCAGGTGTGGTAATCAATACATCAGGAGGGCTTTTCTTTATTGCTGTTCTTTCTTTTGTGCTTGTATCTCCGGTTCTTTTTCCGATTCGCCATTGCACATCAAGTCCATCAATTGCTCTTTGCCCAGAAAGCTCAATTTCTTTTGCCAAAGCTC
>JBMYOR010000725.1:0-1934 GCA_049599535.1 Bacteroidia bacterium
TTCTGCAAGATGTTTTGTTCGAGTACACAGAGAATTCATTGCTTTTAAAACCAATTGAGCAAGCAACTTCTTGGTTGTATGCGGTTGCCCGAAACAAGATCATTGACCTTTTTAGAAAGAAGAAACCCGTTTATGAAAGCGAATTTGACCAACCCGAAGTTGAAGAGGAGCTTTCAAGTTTTCTCGCTGAAATAGTATCAGAATCAGGTAACCCTGAAGACGACTATACCAGACAATTGATCTTAGACGAAGTTGAAATTGCCCTAAACGAGCTGCCCAAAGAACAAAGAGACGTTTTTGTAAAACACGAGCTAGAAGGCATTTCATTTAATCAGTTGGCCACTGAGTATAATGTAACCACAAACACCCTTATAAGTCGTAAACGCTATGCCGTGCTTCATTTACGCAATAGGCTGCAATCCATTTATAAAGAAATTATAAACGATTAAAAACCAACAAGATGAATAAGAAATTTTGGATAGTAAAAGGATTGAAATTTGGCTTTGGAGCCTTACTCATGATCATACTCTTTACCTATGTTACCATGAGTTTATGGAATTGGCTAATGCCTATGATTTTCGGTTTAATGGTGCTTAACTTCTGGCAAACCCTTGGTCTATTGCTTTTAAGCAAAATACTTTTTGGTGGCTTTCCGGGTAGAAGAGGTGGCGGCCACAAAAAGCACCATTGGAAACACCGCATGAAAGCTAAATGGGAAAACATGAGTTCTGAAGAAAAAGCAGCCTTTAAGAGTAATATGAAAAACAGGTTTGGCGATAAAAAATGCAACCCAATTGACGAAATGGATGATATTTCTGGAGTAAAGGAAGAAGAGTTAGATCAATAAGAGTATTGGTAATAATGCCATCATTCAATTCGATGGAATGAATTCCATCGTTTCTGATCATTAGCGGGCGATTTCAATCGCTCGCATTAAAAGATGTTTGAGCACTAAACTAAGTTTTGATTTAGAATCACGATACCTGAAGCCCCGGTAAAAGAATAAGAATTAGATATTTTCCATAGGTTGTTTTTGTGTGAAGGAGTTGTCAATAGGCAGCTCCTTCCTTTTTTAGTTCAACTCTTATTATTTTCACCAAATGAAAAAAGGAAAAGTTACAGGAATTGGCGGCATATTTTTTAAATGCGACGATCCTGATAAAATGAGAGAATGGTATGGCAATACTTTTGGCTTTGAAACTGATAAATATGGCGCCATGTTCAAGTCAAAGGACTTTGATAATCCTAGCAAGACCAATTATTTGCAATGGAGCACCATGAGCAAAGATTCTAAGTATTTCGATCCTTCAAAAAGCCAGTTTATGGTAAACTATAGGGTAGAAAACATTGAAGCCTTAGTTGAGCAACTAAAAGCAGAAGGGGTTAAAGTAGTGGATGAAATTGAAGAGTTTGAATACGGCAAATTCGTTCATGTGCTTGACCCAGAAGGCAACAAAATAGAGCTTTGGGAGCCGGTTGATGAAGCTTTTGATTAAAACTTAAAAACTTCGTCAAGAGCAATCTCCATATCTGGAAACAACTTTCCGCAGAACTTTGCATCCTTTTCATAAATTCCAAATTCAGTGTATTTGCCATCTTCAAGTGTAAAAACATGAATGGTTTTAGCTTCAGGACTTACTATCCAATATTCTTTTACACCAAATTCTTGATATAGATTGAATTTATCGTTCCAGTCCTTTTTCGATGTGCTTGGTGAAAGTACTTCAACAATTAGGTCAGGAGCGCCAATGCAGCCAACTTTTAAATCAATTTTTGATTCATCACAAATTATACATAAGTCTGGTTGTAGAACCGATTTTGCATTTTCAAGGATTCCATCTCTAGTTAAATAAACATCAAACGGGGCAATAGCCACTTTGCACGGATGATTTTTAAAATACAGTTTGACTAGTACATTTAAGTCATTTAATGAA
>JBMYOR010000726.1:0-1931 GCA_049599535.1 Bacteroidia bacterium
AAACTATATACTTAAAAGACTAATTAATGGTTATTGACGACTAATTTATGTTTTTATTCGACGAATTTACCGACATTAAGCCCTAACAACTTTGCAGCTTGCTATGACTTTTTAAGTTAATAGGCTGACATAACAATAGTATAAGGTAAAAGTTTGATAAAAAAAGCAGTGTCGCAATTGGCTTGATGGTAAACTTAATGTTCAATAAAGCTTATTGACGCTCGCATTACTAAAATTGATTTATATCCATTGCATATAATCCTGTTAAAAAAATGTAAATTGCAGGGTAATATGATAAACGGTTAAAGTGATTTCGGGTAAAATAAAATCATCACGAGTAGCCTTTTTAAACTAACTAATTACTATGAAGAAGAACCTTACTCTTTTCATTGCATTTTTTGCAATGATTTCATTTTCTAACGCACAAAAATATGCTGAGTTTTCAGACGATTTTGAAAGCTACTCTAACAACGATTGGTTGGCATTAAACTCATCTGTTTGGGATACTTGGAGCGGCACACCAGGATCAGGTGGCGATGATGTACAAGTTACCAACGGAGACTCATACAGCGGATCAAATTCAATATATTTTAATGCTGGCCCAGGCCCCGAAGATGTAGTATTGCCATTTGGAGGACTTTATGAGCGTGGGCAATTTGTTTTTCGTTCTATGATGAAAATCCCAAAAGGCAAATCAGCTTATTTTAATTTTCAGGGTGCAACAACGGTAGGTGTTACTTGGTCTGCCGAAGTATCATTTGAAATTGATAGTAGTATGACTTTTTCAAATACTACAAGTGGAACTATGTTTTCGAGCAATTATCCGCAAAACAAATGGTTCGAAATGAAAGTGTACATCAACCTATCAAAAAACGAATGGCATGTTTATATCGATAATCAATATCAAGGATACTTTTCAAACTCAATTAACAAGGTTTCATATCTTGATATTTACCCTGCTGATAAAGACGCTTCGTTTTGGATGGATGATATTTCATTCATTTATGCACCGCCTTCGCCAAACAATGCAGGAGTTGATTTACTTTCATCACCCAAAAATGGTATTTGCGGTAAAAACGATATTAGAGCGAAAATCTCGAATAATGGTAATAATGAGTTAGACAGTGTGAGGGTATATTGGTCAGTTGATGGAGTAAATCAATCACCAGTTTTTGTTACAACTGCAATTGACACTACTAACAGTACTGCTGGTAATACCCTTGAGGTCATACTTGATTCAGTACACCTATTGAGTAAAGGGCTACACACTATTAAAGTTTGGACTGCCTACCCAAATGGAGTTGCAGATACTATAAACTTTGACGATACTTTAGTTACTACCTTAAATGCCGAAGTACGCGGGGTTAAAATTGATTACGATAAACCATTTCAGGGAAACAAAGGTAAAGGTACACTTGCATGGCCCGATACAGTTTGTGCAAGCGACACCCTTACTTATCAGGTGATTCCGCCTACAGGATATACAAATGCCGAATTTGGTAAAGGCTGGAAGGTTAATTACGTAAACATTAAAAATAACGGCACCGCCCCAAAAGATACTCTTACTTTAAAGCCTAGCGGTTCAAAAGGTTACAGGCTAAAATATATGGCCGATACTAGTGAAGGAAATGCAATATTTAAAATCGAAATATCTGTATCAATAGGTACTGGTTGTGATTCGGTACTTGAACATTATTTCTTCGTATCGCCGCTACCACATGTAGACTTTACTGCGAACGATGCTTGCCTTGGTAAAAAAACACAGTTTGTAAACACATCAAAAGCAGGAGCTAAAAATAAATACAAATGGGATTTTGGTGATAACACTACATCAAGTTTTATAGGTAGTTCAAAACGCTACAGCAACACAGGAGTTTACGATGTTTCACTACGTGCTATTGCTCCTTCGGGCTGCCGCGCTACTATTAATA
>JBMYOR010000727.1:0-1930 GCA_049599535.1 Bacteroidia bacterium
TCCCAAGGATTTTCTATTTTCCATCGCTTCAGGATAGAGTCATTTTTTAGATTCATAAGCACAATCGACCTCGTATCGCTTGTGTCAGAGTGAGTGGTAAGCACAATTAAGTCCTTTTTAAGCTTATTAACGGGCTCAAAATGTTCGTAGGTTTTAATGTAGGTGCGTGGTAGGCTTTTTACTTCTTTTACCGATTGCTTAAACAAATCCGGAAACGAGTACATGAACTTAATAGGCTCAGTAACAAAGCCAAACTTTTTGTTTTTGGTTGATATCTGGTTAACCATCCATCCAAAAAGTGATAAGAAAAATAGGCTTATGATTATAGTTGAAAAAATAGAAAGGATTTTCTTCATTTCACCAATATTGCTTGCTTAAACGGCTTTGTTAATATGCGAAGATATTTGTTTTACAAGTACTCTATTTAATGTGTGCGTTGTTATGTTTAACCTATTCTAAAAATGTTTTGAATTGGTATCAAGCAACCCTTATGCACTAAAAATAGATACGGTATTTTTTAGCTGTTATCATAATTACGCCCCGCTCAAAAGATTTACCGATATGGTAAGCCAACATGTGCTAAATGCGGGTGCGGGCCTAAGTAATTCACTTTTTGCACCAACTGAATCCATATTAATGGCTCTGCTAAAACAATCCCAAAGAACTGCCAAAACTCTTGTTGAAACCTACATTGAGCTCTATCACAGAACCAACGCGCAGCTTGACCCACAAGTAACTGAACAGTTAAATAATTGGAGCGCTGTGAAGTCAATTAAAAAGGTAGTTGATGGCTTTTTGAAACGATTAGAAAACTAGATAGCAACAGAAGTTGTTGACATCAGTACCGGTTTTTTATGCTCTTATCTTAAAAAATGGTGGGTTTAGAGTTGAAAATGAAGGTTGATGAAATAAGGAAATTACAAACAGTTTTTTTGAAGCAATTAAAACTTTTTTGACCCATATTGTACAATACGAGTCCAGTTGGGTAGGTGGTGGTATCCCTCATAAGGCGATTTAAGTACATGTTTTAAAACCACCTTATTGTTTTCAATTACCCAAAGCAAGCCAGGGTTTTGTTCTTCAACAAAATAGGTGTTTGGGCCTAAAAACTCCATTAAGCCTTCATTTTTTGTGAATATGCGGTTGGCTTTAAAAACTGAATCACCAATAAAGTTAAATTGCTCATTATTAAATCCATAGCTAACAATATTTGAGTAAAACTTGCCAGCATCAGTTAATCGAGATGTATCCTTATGTGCTTTGCGGCTTTTTTGGCTTACTTCAACAAACGTATTATTATTAAAAATGGCCAAAGTGCTATCGTTTAAAAAGTCTACATCGTGTTGGTTTATAAATGGCCCTTCTAATAAATCAATAAGTTGATTGGTTGATGGCCTGTAGTGCATTATGGCATGTATGTTTCTTAGGCTAATAAAAACATCATCCTTTTTATAATACTTTGTGTTTTTTAAGGCGGGCTGCACATCATTTAAATGTAAAGGTTCGGTAGTGCTCACCGATTTAAATAAGTAATTCGAAAGATTGTTTTCATTCAATATTTCGGTAATTGATTTATCAAAAATGATTTGACCTGTTTCAATATCAAACTTGTTAATTCTATAATCATTATAAAACACATCTTTTTCTGCTATGTTGTATTTGCCCGATGCTTTGCCACGGTAAATCGAGCAAGCCCAAAGGTTTCCGTCATGGCCAAGGTTCATGCCGTGGTGAATCACCAACGAGTCGTTTTTCCAAACTTCATTGCCGTTTGAATCTAGTTTAATAAGCCCTGGCCTGCCGGTGTAATAATAGTTGTAAATCAGCGAACCATCTTTTGGCAGGTATATTGGGTTTACAATCCGCGCAACTTCATCCCAAGGATTTTCTATTTTCCATCGCTTCAGGATAGAGTCATTTTTTAGATTCA
>JBMYOR010000728.1:0-1929 GCA_049599535.1 Bacteroidia bacterium
AGCGCCGTATACTAGAACCAAAAATCCAAATTACGTTTATGAAGGTGAAGGTTCTTTACTCATTGATCTAAACGAAAAAGACACGATTATGGCGGTGCAATCTTTCAATTTTTTTCAAGGTTCAGAATTTACCCCAGGAGCACCTGTTTTTCTTGAAATGCACTATAAAAATGATGTCAATATGCAAGTTGGCTTTGTTTATAAGTCGCCAGAAGGAATTGTTCAATATGATCAACCTCACTTATATTTAAAATCATCTACCGAATGGAAAAAAGTATATGTAAATATGTCAGATGCTACAAATTTGCTTGCTGATGATGCTGGCATAAAAGTTTACTTTGCATCAGTATTACCAACTGACACAACAGAAGCAAAGCTGTTAGTTGACAACATAAAACTTATAACCTTTGAATAAGAACCGATTCGGTTGGATTTTCGCTCTCCTTGATTTTTTAGCAACAGGTTTTGCTTGGTTTGTATTTTATGTGTACCGAAAAAAGTATTTAGAACCTGCAGTATTTGGAGAAATTCCCGTTGAATTTACCTCAAAATTTTTTTTAGGTGTTTTGGCAATACCGTTTTTCTGGGTGGCATTTTATTATTTAATAGGTAGTTACAAAAGGGTTTATCGTAGATCTAGATTGGCAGATTTAGGCAATACTGCTATTGTAAGTTTTTTAGGATCGGTAGTTATATTTTTTGTGCTTGTTTTAGATGATTTTGTTAAAGAGCCCCAATTATTTAGAAACGCATTTATTGTGTTGCTATCAGTAACATTTTTAAGTCGCTATATATTACGGTTTGCAGTACTCTCAGTTATTAAAACACGTATTGTTAAGCGAAAAATTGGATTTAACACCATTTTAATTGGTAATAATAAAAAAGCACTTGAACTGTATCAAGAGCTTGAAAATGAGACCTATTCACAAGGTTACTTTTTTAGAGGATTCATCCAAATTCAAAATCGAAACTCAAGTTTTCTTGAACCACATTTGCCTAATCTAGGCGGTTTAAATCAAATTGACTCAATTATTAATGATAAAAATATTGATGATGTAATCATTGCCTTAGATGATGAAAAAAGCAAAATCGATTACATTTTAAATCAACTTGATGGCAAAAATGTAGTGGTAAAAATGATTCCTAGTATGTACGATATCGCATCAGGCAGGGTTAAAATGCGAAATGTATTCGGAACCGCTCTAATTGAGATTTTTCCCGAAATAATGCCTTCAATTCAAGCCAATTTTAAACGTGTGCTCGATGTGATGGTTTCATTTACCCTATTGTTACTTTTATTGCCATTATATGCATTTTTAGCACTTTGGGTAAAAAGCACATCTAAAGGCCCAATTTTTTTTAAACAACAACGTGTGGGGCTAAAAGGCAAACCCTTTGATATAATTAAATTTAGAACCATGGTGGTAAATGCCGAAAAAGGTACACCACAACTCTCAAGTGATTTTGATCCAAGGATAACATCGGCCGGTAGAATACTAAGAAAATATAGATTTGATGAATTACCTCAATTTTACAATGTATTGATTGGTGAAATGAGCTTAGTTGGGCCAAGGCCCGAAAGACAGTATTTTATAAACTTAATTGTACAAAAAGCACCAGAATATAAGCATTTGCTTAAAGTAAAACCAGGCATTACATCATGGGGAATGGTTAAATACGGCTATGCCGAAAATGTAGAGCAAATGATAGATAGAATGAAATATGATTTACTTTACATTGAGAATATGAGTTTGAGTATGGATTTCAAAATTTTTCTTTACACTGCAATAACAATTTTAGGAGGACGTGGAAAATAAGAAAGACCTAAAATATATCGAGAAAATTACCCAGTTGCTTGATTCTCAATTTAAAATTCCAGGCACTGATGTACGGGTTGGGGTTGACCCAATTATTGGTTTTTTTGTGCCA
>JBMYOR010000729.1:0-1928 GCA_049599535.1 Bacteroidia bacterium
CTGCTAACATTATTATCTTTTAGCGGAACTATTGGTCCTTCAAATAAAAGTTTCGAGGTAAAAGGTCCAGACTCAACATGACCACCATAGCGTTTTCTATTTCCTTCTCGTGTTTTAATATCCATTACCGCCGATATTCTACCACCGTATTCGGATGGGTAACCACCTGTATAAACGTCTACACTTCTTATAATATCAACATCAAAAACCGAAAAAAGCCCAATACTATGAAAAGGGTTATAAATGGTCATTCCATCTAAAATCACCTTGTTTTGAATTGGCGAACCACCCCTAACGTAAAGCTGCCCACCTTGATCTCCTGAAAAAACTACCCCAGGTAGTATTTGAATATACTGTGCAAAATCAGCTGTGCCACCAATAGTTGGTATTCGTTTAATCTGATCTGGCGACACCTTTATTACACTCACTTTAGCCGAGTTTTTACGAGCAGTTCTTTTTTCATTTATTTCAACTTCTGCCAACTCATAATCGGCGGCCTTTAAATAGGCATTTTGAGTTATAACCTGTGTGGCTTTAAGCGTAATTACTGTTTTAAATGTATCATAACCTATGGCTGTAATGCTTAGGTTATACTCACCTGCTTTTAATTTGCTTAATGTGTAAAATCCATTAAAATCAGTATTCGCCCCTGTAGTGGTACCTTCGAAATACACATTTGCCAGGGGTATTGGTTCACCTGATTCTTCGTTGTAAACAAAGCCTCTTACTTGGGCCGTTTGTGCGTATGCACCAAAAGTGGCAAGCCAAATAATGGCCACCAAAAACACTAGTTTCTTAGTCATTTCAGTTAGTCGTTGAGCATGTCATCGGCCTTTTTCTCAAGGTTATCGGCCTTTTTTAGGAGTTTATCAGCTTCTTGTTCTGGCTTTTTAGCCATCTCAAAATATTTATCAGCTTCGCTAAGTTTATCGTTGGCTTTTTTAAAAAGAACATCTACCTTTTCCATAGCTTTTTCTCTTACTGGTTTGGGCAAAGCAGCCATTTCTTTTTCGATTTTAGCCTTTTGAGCATCAGCTTCTTTTTTAAGCTTATCTCCTTCTTTCTTTAATTCTTGTGCCTTTTTATTTAATTCTGCTGCCTTTGCTTTTGCTGCTTCGGCTTGCTTCCTAAGCTTTGCAGCATCACCTTTTAGTTTTGCAGCCTGCTTTCTCAATTCATCTTTACTCGCCTTAATGGCTTTGTCTTTTCCTTCGTCAACAAGTTTTTTGGCGGTTTCTTTTGCCGCATCTTTAACGCTAAATGATTTACCATCTGCACCAAGTAAAACAGGTTTAAATTCAGGATTATCCATTGGGCCCGTAATTTTAAACCTTACATCTATCTCATCGGCTAACTCTACATTCACCTTGTTTTGGCTTAATTCACTCAAAAGGCTTTCGGCCTTACCTGAGATTGCTTTTGCTGGCACTTTGGTATCGAGCCCAAAATCAATAGTTTGATCTAAATTGCTTTTACCTCCAAAATCAAATTGTTGTTGGCGCACTTTAAAATCAAATGTATCTAAATGAATTGCTCCATTTATAATTTTAAAACTCGGTTTAATTTTAGCCAATACCAAATCTTTAGCATCATCGCCCCAGCCCAAATAGTCTACAGCTTTATTCCAAATTTTATTGCCTACAATTTCAACCTTTTCAATATCTAATTTTGCTTTTCCATTTACTGATTCAAGCTCAGGCATCATATCTTTTTTAAGATTTGTTCTAAGCTTTACGTATCCGCTTACATCGCCATTCATTTGCTTAGCAATTGGCAATAATTCTTGCACGGTAACAAAGGTTTTATAGGTACCAGCAATTGACACATTTTGTAATTGAAAACTAAAATCCGAGTACGGTTTTGAGGGTGTTTGTGTATTGTACTCACCATCCATTATTATTCCTCCACCAAGCATATTTAAACCGAGC
>JBMYOR010000730.1:0-1926 GCA_049599535.1 Bacteroidia bacterium
GTGTAGCATTAATATTATCTCGGCCTGAAAAAAATACTACCGAAACTAATGATTGATTGGTGCTTGATACAACTTGGTCAACAAAATCTTTAGCGTAAGATTTTAGGTTGTTAATTTCATCTCTTAATGATGTACTCATATCTAATACAAGAACCACGGCAATTGGCGTAATACCTGGTACTTGATCATTGGTAAATTCATCTTGATTTTTGTATAGAATACCTTCAGACCTTTCAACCACTTCTTGGCCTGTAATGGCAAAGTTTTTTCTACTATTTTCAACCCTTACGCCGTCAATTATAATTTCAACTCTATTATTTCCAATTTGGTTAACAGATGTTTGGTCAAAACTTATAAAAGAGCTTTTAGAAGTAGCCAAAGTGCTAATCTCGGGTTTACTAAGGGAATTTGAGTTAGAATAGGTAAAAGTTAGATACTCTTGATTACCCACAAAAATTGATTCACTAGTGCAGCCAGTAACAAGAATTAGTAATGTAATTAAAAGAAGGTTTCTCATAATTGATAAGAGATTAAGCTTCAAAATTAATTTGAAGAATGGGTAAAGGTTAATAGTGACTGTGTGGCCATTAAGTATTGATAATATTTATCCAAAATATTTGGCAACAATTGGCATTCTACGTCCCATTCCAAATGCTTTTTCACTCACCCTTAAAATGGGCGCAGTTTGATGTCTTTTCCACTCGCTGGTATTTACAAGTTTTACTACTCTTTTTACTACAGTTTCATCAAAACCCATGTTTATTAGCTCATTTGGGCTTTTGCGTTCTTCGATATATAAAAAAAGTAAAGGATCTAAAACATCATAAGATGGCAATGAGTCACTATCTTTTTGATCTTCTTTAAGTTCAGCACTAGGTGGCCTATCAATAATAAACCTTGGTATTATCTCTTCAGTTCGATTTATATATTCGGCCATTTCATAAACAGCGGTTTTATAAACATCACCAATTACGCTAATACCACCGCATAAATCGCCATAAAGAGTGCCGTATCCCACAGCCATTTCACTTTTATTGGTGGTATTTAGCACTATGTATCCGAGTTTATTCGAAAGAGCCATTAATAAAACCCCACGACTTCTTGCTTGTAAGTTTTCTTCAGTTACGTCTGCTTTTAATCCAATAAAGTGCTCTGTTAATTCAGTTTCGAAAGCTGAATAAATATTTTGTATCGGAATTATTTTGTGCTCGCAGTTTAGGTTTTGTGCCATTTTTACCGCCTCTGATACTGATAAGCTGTGAGTGTACTGAGATGGCAGCAAAACAGGGAGCACATTTTGACTACCTAATGCTTTTACTGCTAAGGCAAATACCACGGCAGAATCAATGCCACCCGATAAGCCAAGTGTAGCTTTTTTTAGGCCTAGCTTTTTAAAATAATCTTTAATGCCTAAAACCAAAGCATCATGTACTAAGGCAATGCTTTCGGGCTTTGGGTAATTATTATTATTAGCCGTTTCATTTAGGTCAATAATTGTAGAGTGCTCTTTAAAGCAGGGTATACTGGTAACCGTTTCTCCAGTTTTATTTACAAATCTTGAGTCACCATCAAAAATTAATTCGGTTTGTGCGCCTATGTGGTTTACGTAAACAATTGGAACACCATACTTTTCTGCATTTTTTTTAAGTATGTGGGTTCTTTTAGCGGCTTGTTTACTGCTAAACGGAGATGCTGCAATGTTTATAATAGCCTTTGGTTTTTGTTTGATTAAATAATCCATTGGGTTTTCATAATACAATGGGTTATCATCAACGTTCCATAGGTCTTCGCAAATAGTTAGAGCATATTGTTCGCCATTAATACTTACGCATTCAAATGTTCTATTGGGTTCAAAATATCGGTATTCGTCAAAAATATCGTAGGTAGGCAGTAGTGTTTTATGTACTACATTTTGCACTTTGCCAT
>JBMYOR010000731.1:0-1925 GCA_049599535.1 Bacteroidia bacterium
GCTGATATAAGCTTGGTTGGTAATAATGCCAACGGCGATGCAATTGTTGACCAAGACGGCGGATGGGTTTATGACGGAACACATTCTAATATAAACTTTGAATTCTCTTACGATGCCGGCAATGCTGACTTTAAAGGCTTATTTGGCGAAGCTGGATTTAACGCTTTTAAGTTTGACGAATCTACTCCTGCAAACACAGTAATTGATGCTTACGTTTATTTACCATCAGTTGAAACAGGTTCGCCTACATTGGCTCCAAACGGACACGGTAGAGATGATATAAACGGTTGTATGATGGGCACATTTGGTGTTGAGCCAAGAGAAGCCGATACTTTAGATGATGGTAGTGGCTATTACAGAGAAGATGCCGCTGCAACTGAAGATCATACAGGTAGTGGTTATGCATTATTGAAATCAAAATCAGTTGAATCTTATGGCGATGGCTATAAAGCCACTTGCGACCTTACTTTTAATGGCAACACTGGCGAAGTTGTGCTATACTTTAAGTACATAGAAGGTTTTCAGGCTGAAGACAGATCAGGTAACCTAACGCAGTTTTCAAGCTTTGAAGGATTTTTTGATTTTGCCGCACAAGCCGATTTTGGTATTGAATCTGGCCATGTAGCTGACGAAATTATTACCGTTGACCTTGGTATACAATGGACCAAAACACTTTAGAATTTAACTAAACAAACCGCGGGGCATTTACTCCGCGGTTTTTTTTCATACCTAATTAAAACCACAAACAAATGAATATTAAGATTAACAGAGCATTACTGGCCCTATTGTTTGCTGGTTTGCTAAGTGGTTGCGTTTGGGAAAATATTAGAAAGCCGTGGGTACCGCATGTATCTGCCCCAACAAGTGATTTAACGGCTGTTTTTACTGAATCAACTATTGATAAAACCAATGCAAAACATTGGGATACTGTAGATTATGTGGTAGTTCCGCTAAATACAGTACAAAAAGGAAACTTGTATACCGATGGCTATTTAAACATGAATGGAATGTTTAATGGGGCTGAAAATTTTAAACCTGAGCTAAGGCTTAAGGCATCATACAACAACGATAATATTTACATACTGGCTCAATGGACCGATGAGACTCTAAACGCAAGGCTTGAGCATTTGTATTTTAACGGCAAGGCTGATGGCAACAAAAACGATGCTGATACAGGTTGGACATCTCAAGGAAATTGTGATAACCTTACCCTTTTATTTTACCAAAACGATTTAACCAAAGGCGATGCCTGGAAATGGGGAACAGCTTACTCTGCACCCATAGGTAAAGCAATTGATTTGAGTTTTGATAATGGTGTTTACACCAACGATGCCGGAAACTATTGGATGAATAGAAATAGCGACGAATCGGGCGCTAGAGTAATGCCATTATACGAGTGGAATGGCGAAACACAAGAGTATATTTTACCGAGCGGTAATAAGGCTTTTTTAGATCCTTCGTATTACCTGCTAGATCAACATAAAATAGCTGTTGAGGGCGACGCCGTAAAAGGTAGAAAAGCTTTTGAAAACAGCTGCGGTGAGCATGCTTGCCATGGTGTAAACGGATCAGGCGAAGGTGGCGGAAACGTATACGGCCCCGCAATAGACCTTATAGAGTACAACAGATACTCAAGGCAGGCGCTTGAAGATGCCATTTTGGATGGTGGCCATGATGGAGCAAGCTATTATAAAAAACTTAACGATGATCAAAAACTAAATGTATTGGCTGCAATGCGTAGTGTTTGCGGTTTTCCGGGTTATTATATTACTAGCCCCGAAGGTTCGGTAGCCGATGTAAGCACTATTTCATCAATCTTTGTGGAAAGGAATTGATCTATAGTTGCAGAGTTCATTTCTCTGAAAAATGCTTTTAAGTCATCTATATCTGCTTCAATAATTCTTCTTGTTGTCGAATTACCTTCT
>JBMYOR010000732.1:0-1924 GCA_049599535.1 Bacteroidia bacterium
AATCAACTATTACCTTTTGCCACGATGCACACAAATCATTAATATTTTCATGTATAAAAGCTTTGTTCTCTTTAAGCTGATCTCTTAAAAAGTAAAGCAGTGCCGTTTTTAATCCACTAAAACTGTAATTATAATCTTTTACTTTGGGCTTGTTAAAATGAAAAGCATTGCCATTACCAAGCTTTGCATTTTTATCGATTATTGGCCCACCAGGATAAGGCAACCCCATAATTTTTGCTCCCTTATCAAAGGCTTCACCAGCGGCATCATCAATGGTTTTGCCAATAATCTCATGATTCAACGGCTCTTTTACCAACACAATTTGAGTATGACCACCTGAAACAAGCAAGCACATAAAAGGTAATTGAGGCTGCGGATTATCAATAAAGTGTGCTAAAATGTGGGCATCTAAATGATTTACTTCTATTAATGGTTTGTTAATCGATAGAGCCACCCCTTTGGCAAAACTTAGCCCTACAAGCAACGAGCCTAATAAACCTGGGCCTGCAGTAATAGCCAATGCATCTATATTTTTAAGTGAAAGGCCCGATTGCTCAATAGCACTTTGCACCACATAAACAATGTTTTTTTGATGATCTCGAGAAGCCAGTTCGGGCACAACACCACCATGTTGGCTATGAATTTGCTGACTCGAAATAATATTGGATAAAATTTCACCATTGCTTAAAACGGCTGCGCCGGTATCGTCGCAACTCGACTCAATAGCTAAAATATTAGGTTTAGTAGCCAATACGTTTTAATTTTAAGAACTTTGAACCCTTTGGAAAACACAGAGCATAACGAGCACAAAAGTGCAAAAAAAAGGCTTAGATGGTGGTATATACCACTTAGCTTAATATTAGGCTTATTGCTTTGTGTGGTTGCAGGCTGGTTTTATTTTACGGCCACGCCACAGGGCAAGGCATACTTAACCTTTTTAGGCAACAAGCTGGTAAATGAGCACTTGGCTTACAAAGCAGATATTGGAGATTTAGAGTTTCAATTTCCGCCCCGGGTTTTGCTTTCAAATGTTGTTATTTACGACCATAAGGATTCTGTTTTGTTTAAGGCTGAAGCGGTAAGAATAACCCCCGTTTGGCCCCCTCTGCAAGATTCGATTTTACAAATAGATCAGGTGGTTTTGAGTCATTTTAACGCCAATTTAAAAATGTACCAGGGCGATAGTAATTACAATTATGCTTATGCCTTTAAAACATCTAAAGGGTCAAAAAACAAAAGCCCAATTGAATCAATTAGAATTAGAAAACTCATTTTTGAAGAAGGCGGCTTTAACCATTTTGATTACACCCGTTTGCCTTTTAGAAAAAAAGATGAAGCGGGTATTGATTTTTACCGCTTGCAAACCACAGGTATTACCGGGGTATTAGATTCAATTTTAATAGGAAAAGGAGTACGGGCCCATTTAAATAACTTTGGGTTTAGAGAAAAATCAGGTTTTTGGGTAAAATCAATGACAAGTGATTTAGCCATTGAAAAATCAACGTTTAACTGGCAAAACCTTGAACTCAAATCAAATAAGGGCAAAATAAATGGCGATATACTCTTCTCATTTAACGATTGGAAAAGTTGGAAATATTTTAATGATTCGGTAAACATTAGCGCGGCATTAAATCAAACCGAATTATATTTTTCTGACATAGGCTATTTTGCACCACAGGTTGAAAAAATTGCCAATAACATTAGTGTTGATGGCAAGGTAAGCGGATGCCTAAATCATTTTGTTACCCGCCAATTAAAAATAAAAATGGGCAACAAAAGTTTTTTAATAGGCGAAGGCGAATTAAAAAATATTACTGATGAGAGCATTTATACGGGAAACGTTATTGCTTCTACATTTGACGAAAGTGGCAAGTTTATTGGTAACTGTGTAGGCAAAAGCACAGACAACTTTCTAGAGCCTAAC
>JBMYOR010000733.1:0-1924 GCA_049599535.1 Bacteroidia bacterium
GTCATTAGCAGTTCTAAAGCTTTGCCATGGCCAGCAAGCTTAATTAAACGCTGAGTTCCGCCATAGCCAGGTATTAAACCTAAGTTTACTTCAGGTTGACCAAATTTTGCGTTTTCTGATGCTATTCTCATATGGCAAGCCATTGCCAATTCGCAACCACCACCCAATGCAAATCCATTTACAGCGGCAATTACGGGTTTTGCTGAGTTTTCAACGGCATTAAAAACATCATGACCTGACGCAGACATATCTTCAGCTTCTTCAACCGAAAAATCTGAGAATTCTTTAATATCGGCACCTGCAATAAATGCTTTGTTACCTGCACCAGTTAGTATTATTCCAAAAACAGTATTATCATTATTTGCTTCAGCAACCGCCAGGCCTACTTCTTGAATAGTATCAATTGTAAGCGCATTCATTTGGCTTTCGCGATTAATCGTAATTGTAGCAATTCCGCTGTTTACAGTATATAAAATATTGTTGTACATGATAATTTATTTACCGCAAAAATAGCCGTTTAGTGTTCTTCAGAAGTAAATCTACAACTTGTTGACTTGGGTTGTGAATGTTCCTTTTTGGGTTTGGGTTATAAGCAAGTAATTACCTTTAGCCACTGATTTTAGCGTAATGTTTGGGTTTACACCTGATTTTATAAGTTTACCATTAAGGCTACGCAGTTGCCAATTTATTAGTTGATTATTATAGTCAAGTTTTATCTGTATAAAGTCTGTAGTAGGGTTTGGGTAAACCGAAACCAGGTTTTCGCCAATGTTTTTAACTGAGTTGCTAAAGAAAATTGATATTACAGAGTCGGTAGCCATTGCACAGCCATTGCTGGTTTTTGCAGTTAGTTTTACATTGTAAACACCATTAATATTAAAGGTATTAGTAGTAGAATCAGCAGCTGTAATGGTAGCAGGCTGGCCATTGTCAAAATTCCACTCATAAGTATTGGCGGTGGTATCAATTGCCTTAAATTTTACTGATTTAGTGGCAGAATCAAGTATGTAGCTAAAACCACCTTTAGGCGTGTTGTAAACACTAAATTGGTTATAAACTGCGCTATCTTTACATCCGTTTTGTGCAATGGTTCTTGCAAATAGTTGGTGCCTATTATTCTCTTTAAAAATAGCTTTATAGGTTGTATCTGTTTTTATTACTTCTACTCCAAGGCCTATCCAAATTATTGAATCGAGTTCTGCTCTATTAAAATTATCTAATATATTCACAGTATCGCCCTCGCAGCCGCTACCTAAACTAAAATCAGGCTTTACCGGGAATAGAGGGTCTAGTGTTACCTGAGTACTGTCTGTACAGCCGGCCTTGGTTTCAACTACTAATTTTAAAGTAGTTGTTTGATTTATGGTAACTGTTGAAACCATATTTCCTGAATCAATTTTAGCTCCATCCTTAAACCATTTATTTGGTAGCCACTCATCATTTTTACCCAGGTCAGATAAATCTCTGATATTTAAAACGGTGCCAACGCAGGCCTTGTCAGCAGCTATTTTAGGTATTGGTTGTGCGGCTACTACAATTATCTGAGTCATGGTATCGGTACAACCGAGCGTATTGGCAGTAACTAATTGTAGCTTGTATTTACCAGGTTTGTCATAATTGTGATTTACTGTTTTGGTTACGTAGCTTTTGCCATCTCCGGTGGTCCATCTTCGTTGTAAAATACTACCAACTGGGGTTGTAGATAAATCATTTAATGCGAGTGTTTTGCCAAAACAAAAATCGTCAGCGCTAAATAATGAGTTGGGCTTGTTAAAAACCGTAACATCAGTTTTGTAAGAATTACTACAGCCGCTTGCCGTTACTGTGGTGAGTTTTACCTGATAAGTACCGCCGGTATCGTACTTATAAGTCATACTTGAGTAATCTACCGTTTTAGATTTACCATTGCCAAATTCCCATATGT
>JBMYOR010000734.1:0-1918 GCA_049599535.1 Bacteroidia bacterium
TGAAAATTTTTCAAAAAATTTACAAAAATCACATTTTGGTTTTCTTATATACTTTTCTTTTGGTTATTTTTTCATTTGTTATTTTTGTAAAAGTTCCAAAAAGTTTACAAAATAACATTTGGATTTTCTAATTTTTTTTTTTACAATTTTTTTCTTTTTCATTTGTCATTTTTTACAATTTAATGATTGAGCTCTTCCACGTGGGGAAGGGTTGGGATGGGGCTTATTACTTCATAAACCGACCCCTTACCACAGGTTCAGGATAATCAACCGGAAATAAACCACCTTTCCAAGGTTCAATAGCTTGTTCGGCGCTGGCATCAGCTAACCCAGGAAGCCATGTTTTTATGTATTCAGCTTTGGTATCGTATTTTTTTGCTTGCCAAACCACATCGAAATAGCGGTCGTCTCGTGGATCATTACCAATGCCCGCTACATAATTCCAGTTGCCGTAGTTTGAGCAAACATCGTAGTCAACCAATTGGCTTTCGAACCATTCTGCACCTGCGCGCCAATCTAAGCCGAGGTCTTTTACCAAAAAGCTCGCTACGTTTTGCCTTCCGCGATTGCTCATAAAGCCAGTATGCAGCAGCTCCTGCATATTGGCATCTACAAAAGGAACACCGGTTTCGCCCAAGCGCCATTTCTCAAAAAGTTCTCTATTCCACTTCCATTTAATGTTTTCTTGCCTAATGCCACCGGGGTAGAAAACATGATCGCCGTATTTGGCACACACATACCTAAAATAATCGCGCCAGATCAGTTCAAAAACCAACCAATAAGTACTTTGGTTTTTCTTGATCTCGCTTTCAAAGCGTTTTACTTCATGGTAAATTGAAACTGGCGAGATACAGCCTAGAGCCAACCAAGCCGCAAACTTTGATGAGTAATCTTCACCTAACAAACCATTGCGTTTGTACTTGTAATTCGCCAGCTCTTCGGTTTGCCAGAAGTAGTGATTTAACCTTTTCCAAGCTTCTCTTTCACCGCCTTTAAAATGTAAGGCAGCTCTCTTATCAATCGATATCCGTTCTATCCCTAAATCTGCCAAGTTAGGAATTCCGCTAGACTTTATTCCAGTTGGCATATTTATAAACTCAGGAGACTCAATTTCTTCTTTTACGGAGCCGTATTTCTCGCACTTTTTTCTAAAGTTGGAGAAAACATCAGGAATCTGCTCCGTTGAAAACGGAATATCTGAAGGATGAAATAGGGTAGAAGTCCAGGTGAAGTCAACTTTACAGTCTACCGCTTTTTCGACAGTCTGCTCAATTTCAATTTCTTCCTTGCAGACTTCTTTTTGAGCATAAATGGCATCCACTTCATACTCTTCAACAAGCTTGCTGAGTTCTTTTGCTGTATCTCCCTTTCTAATAATTAAATCACCACCCAGTTCCAATAACAAATCTTGAAGATCATCAATTGCTTCAATCAGAAACTGTGCTCTGAAGCTTCCCGTCTTTGCAAATCCAAACTTGGTGTTACCGAAATAATGGTCATCAAATACGTATACAGGGATGACAAATTCGTGTTGTTCAATGGCCTTAGCCAAAACAGCGTTGTCCCGTATTCTAAGGTCATTTCTAAACCAAACTATTGCTGTGTTCATAACGAATTAGTTAACTCAGTTTCTTGTGTCTTGTTTTGAGTTTTTATTGTTTGGTGAGTCGAGTGACTAGAAGTCACTCGCTTCTGCTGTTTTGGGGGGTGATTAAGAAGATCAGAAACGATTGAATTCATTCAATCGGGCATAAAGAAGATTGTAATTTTTGGATCGAGCGACTAGAGGTAACTCGCATCTGATAGTTTTGGTGAGTGATTAAAGAAATCAGAACCGATTGAATTCATTCAATCGAGCATAAAGATGTTGATGGTTTACGTCTCAAGACTCTGTTTTTTTTGGTTGATTTATACGAAC
>JBMYOR010000735.1:0-1907 GCA_049599535.1 Bacteroidia bacterium
CTCCTTCAATATCAAAAGTGTAGGTGCTTTCATCATCATCATCTGAGCTTATACTTACCGTTGCCGTTCTGCTGCCTGTAGTACTGGGATCAAATGTTACAACAAAGGTTGCAGACCCCGAAACTGATACGATAGAAGCACTTGGCTGTGTGCTTACAGTAAAATCGGAAGCGTTGGTACCGCTGATTTCTACATAAGGAGCGCCCGTTAATTCTAATGGGCCTATTCCGGTGTTTTCAATAGTAAATGTTCTACTAACGGTACCGCCCGAAATGGGTGTTTCGCCAAAATGGGTGTGATTGGTGCTACTGGGGCTGCTGTCTTCATTATCTATCTCATTGCTATTGCCTAATACGGCAATTTCGGGATAATCGAAACCGGCAAATGCTCCACTACCAATCTTAATTGCGCCAGGATATAATCCATAAGTCTTTTGTCCAGAAATCGAACTTGAATTATTAAAAGTGTATGCGACAGCAAGTTGCGTTTCTGAAAGTCTAGTAATTTTATTCTCATTATAAAACCAATCTGTATATTTTATGCCTGATGAAAACAAAATAGAAGCCCCAGTACCACTCCCACTTACTTTACCGACACTTATGTAACCCTTTCCGTTTAAAACATAAGAAAGTACAACTTCATTATGGTCCATGGCAACGCCAAATACTTGTTGATTGTAAGACAAGTTGGTTTCGAAAGTATCCGCTGCACTGCTCCATGTAATACCGTTGCCACTTACCGTTCCTACTTTTGCTTGACCTGACTCGGTACTTGTATTGGTTGGTGAATAACTCACCACAAACTGATTAGCCGAAATAGCCATAACATTAACATCTATAACTTCATCTGCTAAATAAAATCCCGATTCTTTTAAATTGTCAATAGTAATTGTGGTATTGCTTACGGTACCAATAATACTTTCACCATTGTCCTTATCGCTATCTGAGTAAGCAACAACAAATTTTTCTGAGCTCAGGGTGTCAATAGAAATATTGTGCGCGTATTGCTTCTCAAAAAGTACTGGCGTACCAAGACTAACCGAAGCAGATGAACCAGTACCTGAAATACTACCAACAGCCACATACCCTTCGGAATTACTAGAATTGGCCTCCCATGCAATTAAAAAGGTAGTTTCGGTAAGAGGAACAAATTCAAATTGATTCGCATTATATGTAGAAGTAAGAGTATTGCCCATAGACATTGCAGCTGAACTACCGGTACCCGAAGCTGTACCTACACGAAAATTTAATACACGGCCGGGTGCAGTATTGTAACAAATAACCATGATATTATCTTCTAGATTTATACACCTTCTGCCTGACACGGCTCCTAGGTAAGTTGTTGAACCATAAGATGAAATGGTATTCCCTGAATAGTCGGCTACTTGAAATGCACCAGACTGGAAATTATTTGAGTTTTCATAAAGTACAACGAGCTGAGAGTCATTTACTCTTGTAACAACATTTCCGACATTTACTTTTCCCCTATTGCCAAAAAACGAATTATAGCCTAACGAAACTGAAGTTTGGGCAATTGCATTTAGCCCTAAAAAAATGAAAACTGTAAGTGTTGTAATCAATCGAATCATAAGTATTGGTACTGTTTGATTCTCCGAACCTTTTACTTTTTAGTGGTTTTCCCAAAAAACTTGTGTAGACGACACTTTTTTTGTGTGAACGACATCTTTTTATGTTGAATTTTGAATTTTAGATGATGAATTGGTTGATTTGAAAATGTTGGATTTTGGATGATGGATGTTGAATGCTGAACAAATGGCTTGGAGCTTGAAGCTTTTTGCTAATGGCTAATCTGTTGAGTGTTGAGTGTTGATTGGGTAATGTTAGATTTTGAATATGCTTATTGGAAATCTTGGATTTAATTTCTTTGGAGTGATTGGTGACTTTCTT
>JBMYOR010000736.1:0-1906 GCA_049599535.1 Bacteroidia bacterium
TTTTCCAAGTGGCAAAAGCCGTAGGGGAATAAACCAAGAATGAATCTGGAGCACAAATTATTTTGTTATGGCCAACAGTGAATCCATCAATTGTGGGCCTTTCTAAAATCTTAACAGCTACAGTGTCAGATGCCTTGCAGTTGTTTTTATCAGTAAGGTTGTAGGCGTAGTATAAAGTGCTGGCGCTTAGTTGTCTTGGATCAATTGATAGATCGTTATTATCAGAAAGCAGCCCGGGGCCATTCCAGCTGCCGTTTTCTGTTATAGGTTCTATAATAAAAATACTGTCGCTTTGGCAAACCTTATAATCATCTAAAAGACCCATATTTGGCTGGTAGTTCACAATATTTATGAGTATAGAATCATTATAAACGCACTCATTACTTTCAACAGAATAAAATACCAAGTTTTCGCCAGCTAAATCTTTTGTAGGAAAAATAACATTGGTATCAATGGTTGAACCAAAGAAATTACCGCCGCGATAGTAGGGTAGAAGCTCTATTCTATTGTTGCCAACGCAAGCTGTAAGCGTGTCGTCTTCAAACATTTCGCGGTGAATGTATTTTGTAATGGTTCTTTTTGCAACGGTGCAATATCCAGCATTTCTATATTGAAATTCATAATTGAAAACGCCTGATGCCTTAGTTGCTAAAGTGCTAAAAGTATCATTTTGCAAATGCGGGCCAGACCATTCGCCCAGGCCATTTAATTTTTTAAATACAACCGTAGTGTCTTGGTCAGGGCAAATTTTAACATCATTGCCCAGATTAATGTTAAATGATGAATCTTGAGTTACTGTAATAGCTCGGTTAATTTTACAATGTGACTCCGTGTTGAACCAAAAACCTTGAACTTGGAATTGATACTTGCTATTATTTACCATGTTTATGGTAAAGGAGTCGGTAAATGATCTAAAAGTTTGTACTCTTTGCGTTTGTGGGTTGTAGTAAAATGCTTTAAAATCATAAATAACCGAATCAATTGAACCTTTTAATTTGGGTTTAAGCTTGAGAGTTGTGTTAGCACAAACGCTAGTATCGTTAAAACCATATAGCTTCAGATCATTAGGTTTTTTCAGGTGAATGGTGTCTATAAACGAATCAATAAATCCGCAAGAGTTTATTTCTGCTTTAACATAGTAAACACCAGTATCCTGTAACTTATGTAAAAAGTATTTGCCGCTATCTGTGAGCTTATTATTTACATACCAATTTATGGGCAAGTAGGTAGCTTCAGATATTCCCTGGTAAGTGTAATAAAAACTATCACAATTTCGCTCTACCGTACGGCCAACCATTCTTGGTGCTTTTGGCGTGTCAATTGTGAGTGTGTAGGTTCTTTTAATGCTTGCCGGCAAAGGGCAATTGTTGTCTTTAGCCATTAATTCAAACTCATAGGTTTTACCTGTCATGGTTGAATCAGCATTAAAACAAATGCGATATTTAGGCCTTTTTGGATTCGTAGTATCTAAAGCAAAGGATGCATTAGGCAGGTTTGATTTCAAAAGCGAAAGGGTAACTGTATCGTCAAGATCTTTATCTGATGTGCCAATGGTAATGCAATGGCGATTGTTTGGGCAGAAATCTCCTTTTAAATGAGCACTGCTAGGTGATGCTTCATTTAATCCAGAAAGCACCGGTGGATCATTATCTGGACATTTAATAATAACAAGCGGAAACTCTCGGTTTGCTACAGCAACAAGTCGTCCTTTTCTATAAATCTCGGCTTTTATTCCAGTGTTTGTAGCTTCAAGTTTCATTGGCCTAAACATTATTTCACCTGTAAACGAGTCAATGTGATAACCTCTTGGGAACGCTAGATTATTTTTTGGAAAACCCAAATAGTACGGAACTCCACATACTTGATTGTTTGAAAAATTTGGGAAATTATTGGTAGAAGTTCTTGG
>JBMYOR010000737.1:0-1900 GCA_049599535.1 Bacteroidia bacterium
TAACAATAATTTTTTCATTTGGCAATAATTATGCGCCTGCGGCATATCCGCCACCACCAAGTAGTCCTAATACAATGTTTACTCCAATTCCGATTAAGAAGCTTGTTTTTGAATCTGAGCCTTTATCATCGTTAAGTAAAACTGTGAAAATACCTACTGGCCAGCAGCAAAATCCACAAACAAAAGAGTTCCAATCCATGTCAGATAAACCAAACATAGGAGCAGCACTATTGTCAAATGCGTTCCAGTTAAGGTTAAACTGAGTAAGATGTCCTTGGTTTTGCATCTCGCTAAAAGTGATGCCGTTGTTTTCTACTACAAATGATTCTACTTGATCAATTTGAGAGAATTCTGCCTCAATAGCTTCTTCGTTGTAAGAAAAAAGGTCGGCAGTTGATGCAAATGAAATGTTTGCAAAACCAACTGCGATAAATACGGTAAGAATGAATTGCTTCATAACCAGTTTAAATTTAGTTGTTTATTGATTATCGAAACAATAATAACAAAAAGAAAAATTGGGCGTTGCACTCAGGCCATTATTAACACAAAAAATTATTTAAACGGTTATTACCTGAACGACATAATTAAAATAGCTGCATAAAAATACAGCGGTACTTGGCCTGCAATTAAACCTGCAAAAGCTTCTCTGTTAATTTCTTCATCTTTACCAAAATGCCTGATGTAAAATAATGATGTAATTCCGTAAACAGTTCCGCTACAGGGAATTAGGCAGTTGCAAAGTAGGGTAGGGGTCATTACCCAAAAAAATGTTGGTATACCAAGTATTGGGAAATCTTGGTTTAAACTGTCTGTGGGGATTTCAAAAGAATTTGAAAGCGGAACCCCAAAGGAGTTTCCGCTTTCAATTATTTGTTTTTCTGTTATAGTTACACGGGCAAGTTCTTTATCAATTTGGTTGAAATCAACTTCAAACAACTGAGCTGTATTGTATTTAGCAAATAAACTAAAAGGTATACAGCATAAAAACAAGGCTATGCACAAAAACTTAGTCATACTTAAGCTATTGCTTCTTCTTCCATGTACTCTTCCATAGGAGGGCATGCACATACAAGGTTTCTATCGCCGTAGGTGTTATCAACTCTACCTACACTTGCCCAAAACTTACCTGGGCCAACCCATGGTAGTGGGTATGCCGCTTTTTTACGATTGTAAGCATGAGTCCAAGTATCATTTGTAATTACATCAAGTGTATGTGGAGCATGTTTAAGCACATTGTCAAGCGGATCAACCAAACCTTCATTTACTTCTTCAATCTCGTTTCGTATAGCTATAAGGGCTTCACAAAATCTATCTAACTCTGCTTTGGCTTCACTTTCGGTAGGCTCAATCATAATTGTGCCCGGTACCGGAAACGATAGTGTAGGAGCATGGAAACCATAATCAATTAGACGTTTGGCTACATCTTCAGCTTCAATTCCAATTTTTTTGAATTCTCTTAGGTCAACAATAAGTTCATGCGCAACTCTGTCGTTTTTGCCTTTGTATAATACATCGTAATGGCCTTTTAGCTTAGCAGCAATGTAATTGGCATTTAAGATTGCATATTTGGTTGCATTTGTTAAGCCTTCAGCACCCATCATTTCAATATAAATGTATGAGATTAACAGAATACTTGCACTACCCCAAGGTGCGGCCGATACAGGGCTCATACCTTTTTCGCCTCCCATTTTAATTACGGGGTGAGTAGGTAAATAGGGAGCCAAGTGCTCGCCTACACCAATTGGTCCCATACCAGGGCCGCCACCGCCATGCGGTATGCAGAATGTTTTATGAAGGTTAAGGTTTAATATAAATATATTATTTATTAAAAACTATCTTATGAAAAATAATATTTTAATAGGATTACCTTTTTTAATTGTTGTAACTGGAATCGTTTTAA
>JBMYOR010000738.1:0-1900 GCA_049599535.1 Bacteroidia bacterium
CAACACTCTGTTCTTCAGCGCCAGATGGTGGCTACAGAAGGCTGTCATCAAACCTTCTTGGATTTTCACAAAAAATAGGGTCACAGGATGACTTTTGTGAAGCTTTTTGGACAGTCAGCTCCCGATACTGTTAAGACAATTTTAGTGTTAATACCCAATCTTCACATTTGCACCAAAGCGAACCCACCTACCGGGCATTTGCACCAAATTAGTTTCGCGATATTGAGCATTAAACAAATTGGTAGCTTCGGCAAAAAATCCATATTTCTCTTTTTGCCAAATCAACCTTGAATCTACCAAAGTGTATGCTTTAAAATGAAAGCGCTCGATGTACCTTAGTGAAACGCTGTGGTGTAAATCTTTATAGATATTATGGTTTAGCTTGAGTACCATTTGAGTTGTTATACTTTCAATCTGATAACGGCTTTGAAAACCATTTTCAACATTAAAATCAATATTTAGAAACGTAGCTGTAAAGCTTATTGAATTCAAAAATTGTTTTTTCACATTAATTGAGAAGTTGGCTTCAAGGCCGTTAGTTCTAACTTTTGTGAAATTTTGCGGTTGCCATGTGGCACTATCATTCTCACGAACCCACTCAATGGCATTTTGGGCATCTCTTCTAAATACCGACATTGATGTACTCACAAACTTTGACTTGTATTTATGGCCAATCTCTCCGCTCAAAGCCGTTTCGGGGGCTAAGCCATCATTACCAATATTTTCAAATCCAACATAATACAAATCGGTGAAAGTAGGTACTCTAAAAGCTGTTCCCCAACTTGCAAAAAGTCGGTTTCTTTTTCCAATATCGTAGCTCAGGTCAATTCCAGGAAAAGCTTGCGGTTTAAAACCAGTAATAGTCGAAACGTTAATTCCAGGATTTAGCAATAGTTTTCCAATTGGATATTTTAAATCGATATAAGCACCATTAATCTGCCTTTGATGATTACCAAGATTGGTGCTTTTAATCATTTCATTTCTTGTATCAATTCCAAAATTTATAGCTGCCTTACCCCAGTTAGTTTGAGCTGATACTTCAGTTGCCCAAATATTGGTGGTATGCAAATTTTCATAAAATGCAGGTTCATCTCTTTTTAGCAAAAACCTATCGTTGTGCTGTCGGGCATAAACCTTTGCTGATAGTTTAAAGTTTTTACTCAGGTTTTTTGATACCGTTAGCCCCGAAAAATAAGTCTCAGTTTCTTCATACTGATCTGGAAAAGCAGAATTATAAAAATTATTGGCGCCAAACTTTTTTGCGTTTGTAGCTGCCATTACATCCACGTCCCAGCCTAATACAACTGCCTGCAATTGGTAAAGAGCATTTCTAATCTTAAAATCGGTGTTGTAAACAAACGAATCGCTGCCCGAAGCGGCCAAACTCAAAGTTTGCTTTACTTTTTCGCCCGGAAGGTTAATAGTTAAATTGGCTCCATGAAGATTATTTTGACCAAATATGCCATTAATCACAACTTGCCTATTAACACCTGGCTTAGTTACAATATTTATTGCGCCACTGTAGGCATTTGGGCCATAGAGCCTGGCAGCTGGACCTTTAATTACTTCTATTCGCTCAATATTTTCAACCGGTATGGGAATATTCATGGCGTGATGTCCAGTTTGTGGATCGCTTACCTTCATACCATTAATAAGAATTAAGGTTTGATCAAACGAGCCACCACGAATACCTACATCGGCTTGTACGCCCAATGGTCCGCGCTGCCTTAAATCTACTCCATTCACAAAGCTCAATACTTCGTTCACTGAAACAGCGTTCATTTTTTTGATTTCATCTGCCGTTACCACAACAACTTGCCTACCCGCTTCTGAAATTTTTAACGGCATGCGTTCTTGTAAAATCACAACCTCGTTTAGCGCAATAGAATCTTTATTAATT
>JBMYOR010000739.1:0-1894 GCA_049599535.1 Bacteroidia bacterium
CAACAAATTATGCATTAAGAGCAGACATGTCTAAAGTAGAATTTGTTAAAGAAGTAACAGATGGGATTTTACCGCCGCCTCAATATTTTCCTAAAAATGTAATGCTTAATAAAAAGGGTTATGATAGTTTAGAAAAAGTAAAAAGCCACGGACTTAAAGCCTTATCGCCAAAAGAGTTTGAATTTTTGGTAAACGATCAAAATGCATTGATGATTGACACCAGAGATAAAACCGATTTTGAAAAAGGGCACATACCAAATTCAATTTTTATTGGCCTTGACGGAAGCTTCGCCAGTTGGGTGGGTACTTTAGTTACCGATATTAATCAGCCAATTGTTTTTATTGCAGACAAAGACACAGAAGATGAAGTTGTAACTAGATTATCTCGAGTTGGATACGATAACACACTAGGTTTTTTAGATGGTGGAGTTACTGCATGGGCAAATGCCGGACACCAAATTGACAAAATAAACTGTGTATCGGTAAGCGAACTAGAGGCAAAACTCAATGCTGAAGAACTCACTATAGTTGATGTGAGAAAACCAACAGAGTTTGCAGCAGAACATGTTGAAGGCGCAAAAAATGTTGCATTAGATTATTTGAGCGAAAACCTTAGCGAAATTGATAAAAGCGTTACAAACTATTTACATTGTGCTGGTGGATACAGATCATTAATTGCAGCATCAATTCTTCAGGCAAGGGGATATAATGTTATAAATGTTGAAGGTGGCTTTAGCGCCATTGTAGAATCTAACATTAAAACCACAGATTACGTTTGCCCATCAACACTTAAGTAAACCATAAAAATAGAAAATAAATAAATGGACTTTATACTAGAACCTTGGCCATGGTATGTTTCAGGCCCGCTAATAGGCATTACTTTAATTATTAGTGTGCTAGTTGGTGGCGAACCCTTAGGAGTATCTTCATCATTTAGGCACATTTGCTCGGCATGCGCTCCTGGTGATATTGAGTTTTTTAAATATGACTGGAAAAAATATATCTGGAATTTGCTCTTTGTATTTGGAATTGCCATAGGTGGATTTTTAGCAACCAACTTTTTAAACGTTCCTGAAACCATTCCAATTTCAGCCGAAACTGTTTCAGATCTAAATGAAATAGGAATTACAGAAATAAGTGGATATATACCTTCTGAAATTTTCAGTTTTGATAATATCTTAAGCTTACCCGGCTTCATTTTTATGATTTTGGGTGGTTTTTTGGTAGGATTCGGAACTCGATTTGGCGGCGGATGCACATCAGGACACACCATTTCAGGTATCTCTAATTTGCAATGGGTTAGTTTAGTTGCCACAGTTTCATTTTTTGTTGGTGGCTTAATTATGACTCATTTTATTTACCCTTTAATATTTTAATAAAATGAATCAAAAAAGAATAATACAACTAATACTCGGTATTTTGTTTGGCATAATACTTACCAAAGCCGAAGTAATCTCTTGGTTTAGAATACAAGAAATGTTTAGGTTTCAAGCTTTTCACATGTATGGCATAATTGGCTCTGCAATTGTGATTGGTATTATTGGACTTCAGATAATTAAAGCTGTTAAAGCGAAAAACATATACGGACATACTGTTTCAATTCCTGACAAAAAATGGCACTGGGGAATTGTTTTTGGCGGAGTTTCATTTGGCTTAGGCTGGGCACTTACTGGTGCTTGTCCTGGTCCGTTATTTGCTCTTTTTGGTGGCGGTTATTATGTATTTATAGTTCCAATAGTAAGTGCAATAATCGGAACCTACGTATATGGCAGATTAAGAGAAAAATTACCTCATTGATTTGTTTAGGCAAGTTCAGGCTCTAAAACTGAGCTTGCCGGAAAGGTGAAGAAGAAGGTGCTTCCTTCTCCCTCGATCGATTCAGTCCAAATATCAC
>JBMYOR010000740.1:0-1890 GCA_049599535.1 Bacteroidia bacterium
ATAAAATTAAACGAAGATCAAAGTATATACTAATTTTTTTTGATGACGAATTTGTTATGCTTATTCATCTTGGAATGACAGGTCGTTTTTATTTTTCAAAAACTAATAAAAACACAAAATCATGGCAGGTATTAAAGAAACTCCCCGCCAAAGAATGATTGGTATGATGTACCTCGTGCTAACCGCTCTTTTGGCCTTAAACGTATCAAGAGAAGTGCTTCAGGCCTTCAACAACCTTACATCGGGCATTGCCGAAACGGTAATGTCAACTGAAGAAAAGATAAACAGAGATTTATCGACCTTACATGCTCAGGTAATGCGCATGGAAAAAGATTCGATGGCACAAGTAAACTGGCAAAAAGTGCAAAAAGCTGTGGTGTTGTCAGATTCACTTTATAATAATATTGAGCAGCTGAAAAAACTAATGGTTGAAGCAGAACAGAACCAGAAATATGATGGTGGCCCTGAATCATATAAGGGGTCAAACATGTTAGTTTTAGTTGACGAAGAAAATACAGACGTGCCATCGCGAATTTTGGCCGACCCTAACAACCCAAACAAAGCCTACGGAAAACGCTTAAAAGAATTGGTAAGCTATACCAATTTACAATTTATAAACCTATTTAAAGATTTGCCTAACATGAGCCAAGACGAATTGAAAGCTATTGAAGCGGGTTTTTCGTTAAGCGCAAACGATAATGATAAAAACCCCGATATATCAAAACGAAAATGGGAGTTTGCAACATTTAATAATGTTCCTTTAGGTGCGGCATTGGCTATTTTAACCAAAATGCAAAATGATTTGAGAAACACTGAAAGCATGGTGATTAACAGGTTGGCTGGTGAAATTTCAACCAGTTCGCCAGTATCGGGTTTACAGGCCATGGTAATGCCAAGATCTACCACTGTGCCAATTGGTAGCAGCTATGAAGCCGATATTTTTTTAGGCGCTCAAATTAGTTCGGTAACCCCAGTAATTGAAGTTGATGGCAAAGCATTAGAGCTTAATGGGTCTACAGGTAAATATAAAATTCCGGTAAGTAATAATGGTAAGGTAACAAAGCCTGTTACAATTAAATTATTAAATCCCAAAACGGGTATTACTGAAGAGTATAGTACTCAATTAAGTTATGAAGGGTTTAGCACCCCGGCCATAGTTAGTGCTCAAAAAATGAATGTTTTTTACAAAGGTCTTGAAAATCCCGTATCGGTTTCGGTACCTGGTTTTGAACCTAATAAGGTGCAGGTTTCTATAAGTCCGAGCGGTATTGGTAGTGTTGTAAAAAGTAGAGATGGCCTTTACAATGTAAAAATAACAGGGGCTAATAAGCGTACTTGTAAAATTAATGTAGCCGTAAAAATGGATGATGGTAGCACCAGAACCTTGGCTCCACAAGAGTTTAGAATTAAAAAAGTACCAAAGCCTTACGCTAATATTAATAATAAATCGGGTGGGGTAATATCAAAGGCTGAACTGCCTACCATAAGCAGGGTTTTGGCCACAATGGATCCTGAATTTTTGTTTGACGGTGTTAGGTACAAAATCACCAAGTTTAATTATATATATAGTTCTACTAGAGGAAACCCAACACGCGGCAGAAGTAATTCTCAAATTTTACCTGATGCGCTTAAGGATAAGTTTAATACCGCAAAATCTGGTGATGTGTTTACTATATACCAATTATTTGCCAAACCAGTTGGCTTTGGCGAAGAAGCAATGCTACCAGGATCATTAACCTTTACAGTTAAATAAAGCAATAAATGCATTTAAAATATACGGGAGCTTGATTTTATCAAAAGCGTCTTTCAGAAGGAGAGACGCTTTTACTTTTTATGGATCTTTTACTTTGTCGCCTTATTTTAGTATAAATTCATGCGGGGAGCTTAAGA
>JBMYOR010000741.1:0-1889 GCA_049599535.1 Bacteroidia bacterium
CTATTGCTTTTTCGTCATAAACATTTGCCGCTAAGCCATAAACTGTTTCGGTCGGAATTGCCACCGGTTTGCCATCAACCAACAATCTATATGCTAATTCTATATCTTTACCTATTTTCAAGTGCATAGTGCAAAGTAAATACTTAGTGTTAGAAGGATATATTTCTATTTTTGCAGCCCTTATTCAGAAACCATTAATTAATGGATAAAAATCAAATAATAGGCTTTTCGCTTATCGCTGCAATTTTGGTAGTTTTTACCATAATAAACAAACCCAGTGAAGAAGAAATAGCCAAACAACAACGAGTTGAAGATAGCCTTGCAGCACTTACTGTAGAGCCCGAAACCACAATTAAAGAATCAAATGCGCAGTTAACGGCGGGCAACGATTCTTCCAAGAGCAATAATCTCTCGGTAACGCCAAATGAAAATGAAAAATCATTTGAGCTTAATAATGAGAAATTATCGGTTTCAATATCAAATCATGGTGGTAAAATATCATTTTTAAAACTTAATGAATTTAAAAGAGCTGATTCTAGCGAATTGGTTTTGGTAAATCTTAAAGAAGGTGTAAATCAATTTGGCTTTACCTACGGCAATGGTAATAATACCGACGACCTATGGTTTGAGAAAATTGAATCTACTGATAAAATGATAAAGCTGCGTGCCAATATTGATGGCGGTAGTTTAGACCATATTTTCACCTTATCAGATGAGCAAGACTATGTGGTAAATTTTGAAAGTAATTGGAATGGTGCTTCGCCGCAAAAATTAGTTTGGACCCAAAACATTTTACAGCAAGAGTATAAGGCTGAAAATGAGCGTATGAAAACTACGGTTTATTTTAAAGAAACCGGAGAGCACCCTGATTACGTTTCAGAGCGTAAGGATGAAGACGATGAAGAAATTGGCGAAGAGTCAAGGGTAGATTGGATTTCATTTAAACAACACTTTTTTAACCAAACAATAGTACCAGTTAGCGGCTTTGAAAGTGGCTATTTAAAACAAGATTGGCAAGAAGATGATCCTTATATCAGAGAGCTTCATGCATCAATGAATCTTGTTGAGTCAAACTCTCATAAGTTTAAAATGATATTTGTACCCAATCAGTATCATACTCTAAAGCAATACGATATTGAATTACATAGGGTAGTAAACCTTGGTTGGGGAATTTTTGGTTGGGTAAATCGATTTGCTGTAATACCTGTGTTTAGATTGCTAAACAATTTCACAGATAATTATGGTATTATCATTTTGATATTGACCATCATTTTTAAAGGAGTGCTCTTATTTTTCACTTACAAGAGTTTTCAATCTGGCGCTAAAATGAGAGTTTTAAAGCCTGAACTTGATGCTATTAAGAAAAAGAATGATGGCGATATGCAGGCTCAACAACAAGAGCAAATGAAACTGTACCAAGCTACCGGAGTTAGTCCATTTGGTGGGTGTTTGCCATTATTAGTACAAATGCCAATACTCTTAGCATTGTTTAATTTTTTCCCCAACTCTTTTGAGCTCAGGCAACAGCCATTTTTATGGGCGCATGATCTTTCAACATACGATTCTATTTACGAATTTGGATTTTCAATTCCTGGTTACGGAGACCACATTTCGCTTTTTGCACTTTTAATGACTATTACAACTTTTGTATATACGGTAATTAACCAAAGCTATCAGCCTCCGCAGCAAAAAGAATTGAAATACTTGCCCTATTTTATGCCCATTATATTCTTAACATTTTTAAATAGTTACTCAGCTGCGTTAAGCTATTACTACTTTTTAGCTAATCTATTTTCAATTGGCCAAACCTTTTTGTTTAAAGCCTTTGTAGATGAAGATAAATTGAGAGCTAAAATTGAAGATAAGAAGAAAAGTAAAGCTGCCCCAGG
>JBMYOR010000742.1:0-1885 GCA_049599535.1 Bacteroidia bacterium
TCATCGTGCACACGTTGTAGCAGTAGTAGCTGTGCTTTTCCTTATGGTATTAAAAAAGAGACATTTAAACTTATTGTAGACCTTTCTAATGAAAGAAAAAATAATTGTTGTTTGGTAACTTTCTACAATACCACATGTTGCCGCTCAGCGGGTCTTTTAAATGGAGGTAACACAGCACAACACATTGAAGCAAGCCTAAACCTTTGCAATGGAGATTTAAGTAGTGTAAAATGGAGTAATGAGATTGCCCAACTTATTTGTCAAGCACAAGATCAATCTTTTGACTTCTCAATCATTTCTGATAATAATAAACACAGTGCCACTTATAAGCTTGCTGCACCAAAAGTTAGTACAAGTTCAACCATAACTTATAGTTCAAGTTATAGCAAAGAGAGTCCGTTAAACTATTTGGGTTTCCCCAAAAACACACTTGCTAAGCCCAGAGGCTTTCATTTAGATACGAGCAAGGCCACTTTAGAGTTTAGACCAATGAACATACAATTGGCGCCAATGGCCATTACTGCCAATATTTATCAAAAAAATAAGGTCGTAGCTACCATTACTCGCGAACAAATGTTTGTGATAATGAAATGCGCGAGCAATACGCCTCCTACCCTTTCTGGAATTGATTGCAGCAAACCAACAACCAAAAATTTTGAAATTGAAGTTTGTGCTGGTACGCAAGTATGCTTTAAAGTATGTTCTGGAGATAATGATAAAAACGACAGTGTTACGATTACCTATAATGATGGAATTGACGGAGCTACTTTTAAAATTCTAAACCCTAACGGGCAATACCAATCAGGTGAGTTTTGTTGGACGCCTGACACAAGTGATATAAGAGCAGAACCATACCATATTGTGATAAGCGCATTTGATGATTTCTGTCCTGTTAATGCAGGAATCGCCAAAACTTACACTATTAAAGTTGTTGATTCCGACTCGGCAAAGGTGAATTTGGTTACAACAAAACTCAACGATTGCGGTGATTATAAATTCAATTTAAAGACATCAAACAACGTTATTCCAAACACCATTAATTGGTATTTAAACGATACTACCAAAATTGGCAAAGGAGACTCCATTACACACTCTTTTGATTCTCTTGGTAGCTTTAAAATTACGGGCGAAAACCGGGGTTGCTTAATTCAAAAACGTTCTGAGAAAATTGAGATCAAAAGAGTGAACGACCTTGAAATATCATTCGCTGACACCACATTCTGCTACCAATCTAGCTTAGAGGTAAGCCCTGTGCTAAAAAATGCAGTAAAGCCCATTAAATACACTTGGATTCCTGATACGTCAGTATTAAGTAATCAAGGCATAGACAGCAGCCATTTTGTTTTTAGCACCAGAAATGTTTCAGGTATCAACACTTTCAACTTGGGCTTAAATGTAATTGATAGCTTTGGCTGCGAATTAACTAAAAAACAGCTCTTTAGCACCTTACCCAGTAAAAACCTTAGCCTTGAAAACAACAGGCAATTTTGCGAAGGTACTGATACAACTATTGCGTTAAAAACCTACAATAACATAGGCCAATGGCAAGGAAACGGTATTTCTCAAAACAATCTTGCTGTAAATATGCTGGGCATGGGCAATTATCAATTTACCTTTTTGGCAAAAGATAGTTTAGGTTGCTATGCCGATTCTTTTAACCTAGCCATAAACCCACTGCCTTTGGTAGATGCGGGAGCAGATTTTAAAACTTGTACAAGCGCCGATACCTTTAGCGCTAAAGCCACACCAAAAGGCGGAATATGGAGCGGCAATGCAATTGCTCAAAATGGATTAATTGATCCTTCACAGCTTTCTAAAGGCAACACAACATACACTTACCGATATATTGACAACAAAGGCTGTAGTGGTCAAGATCAAGTAGATG
>JBMYOR010000743.1:0-1883 GCA_049599535.1 Bacteroidia bacterium
TGGTCCAAATGAGAATTTAGCAAGATACATGGTATTACTATCTAATCCACTTAATTGTTCTTTAATACTTCTATCTAAAGAATCAACAGCTGCTAAAACTGCAATTATTGAAAAAGGCAAAACCCTTGGCGGTACTTGTTTAAATGTTGGCTGTATTCCTTCAAAAGCCCTTTTAGATTCATCTGAGCATTATCATAATGCGGCTCATACCTTTAAAACTCATGGTATTGAACTCAGCAATTTAAGTGTAAACTTAAAGCAGATGATAGATAGAAAAAACGACGTGGTTAAAAAAACTACCGATGGCATTAGTTACCTTATGAATAAAAATAAGGTTGATGTTTTTGAAGGCACCGCATCGTTTAAATCTAGAAATATAATAACCGTAAAAGGCGAAGAAACAAAAGAGATTGAAACAGATAAGGTAATTATTGCCACAGGGTCTGAACCCGCATCACTACCATTTATTCAGCTTGATGGTAAAAGGGTGATTACATCAACTGAAGCACTTGATATTACCGAACTACCTAAAAGCATGGTGGTAATAGGCGGTGGAATAATCGGCTGTGAGCTCGGTAGTGTTTATGCCAGGTTAGGAACCGAAGTAACCATTGTAGAGTACTTGCCGAGAATTGTACCTGGAATGGACTCAGATATAGGTAAAGATCTTTTAAGATCAATGAAAAAGCTTGGTGTTAAGTTTAATTTGGGTGCCAAGGTTAAAGAAGTTACAAATAATGGCGATAGGGTTACCATTAAAGCCGATGATAAAAAAGGAAAAGAAGTAGCTTATGAAGCTGAGTATTGCTTGGTTTCGGTAGGTAGAAAACCATATACTTCAAGCTTAGGCTTAGAAAACATCGGGCTTAATACCGATGAAAGGGGCCGAATACCCGTAAATGGTAAATTAGAAACTGAAGTTGCCGGAGTATACGCTATTGGTGATGTTGTAAAAGGAGCTATGTTGGCCCATAAGGCCGAAGAAGAAGGTGTATTTGTAGCCGAATCAATTGCTGGTCAAAAACCCCACATCAATTATAATTTAATTCCAAGTGTGGTGTATACATGGCCCGAAGGTGCTGGCGTAGGCTACACTGAAGATGAGCTCAAAGAAAGTAAAAGATCCTATAAAAAAGGTTCGTTCCCTTTTAAAGCAAGTGGTAGAGCCCGAGCAAGTATGGATGAAGAAGGCTTTGTTAAAGTACTAGCTGATGCCGATACTGATGAGATTTTAGGAGTTCACATGTTAGGGCCGCGTTGTGCCGATATGATTGCTGAAGCGGTTGTAGCAATGGAGTATCGGGCATCTGCCGAAGATGTTTCAAGAATGTCTCATGCACACCCTACTTTTACCGAATCAATGAAAGAAGCCTGCTTGGCAGCAACAGAAAACAGACCAATTCATATTTAAATTTATACCAAAATGAAAAACATATTAATACTTTTTGCTTTAGTTTTCGCGATAGCATCATGTAAACAAAACACAAACTCATCAAACGATAACACCCAAGCAGCTGACTCATCTGAAGTGGTAGGTCATGAAGATGAGCATGAATCGGAATCTGATGAGATAATGCCAAATGAAGCTGGTTTTTTTGGTGAAGAATTTAACCTAGAAGGCTCAATTGCTTTTGAAGATGCATTAGCAGAAATGGGAGATGCTGATTCACTTGAAGTTAAAATTCATGGACAAGTTGATGCAGTTTGTCAGGTTAAAGGATGTTGGATGACCTTAGGAGACTCCGTAAATAATATGAGAGTAAGGTTTAAAGACTATGGTTTTTTTGTACCAATGGATTGCATGGGTAAAACGGCATATATTTCAGGTAAAATGAAACGTGAGATTATTTCAATTGAAGAACAGAAGCATTACTTAGAAGATG
>JBMYOR010000744.1:0-1881 GCA_049599535.1 Bacteroidia bacterium
CGACAGTAGATTAAATATAGAATTTACAATTCATAAAAATGATGTTCCAGATATTACTCTTTTAGAATCTTCTTATGATTTACTTACAAATCCTTTATTTACAATAACACCAACTACAGGTACATTTTTTTCTCTAAAAACCGATAAGGCCATTTGTAGCTTATCAATAGTATTTCCTATACCGCCTTTTACTACCATTATTACTTTGGCATCAAGCATTTTAGCAACATCGGCATTTGATAAATTTACTACTGAACCTACACCAGGATGCCCCGTACCTTCGTAAACCACGGTTTCATGATTGTTTTCTAAAATTGATGTGGCATGCATAATGTCTTTGTCGTAATCAAAGTCCTTGGGATCATCGAGATATGCCGATGTAGCACCTCTACCCAAAATTACAGGACTATGAATACTTGCATCAAGTTGAAAATCCATAAAGTTTGAAAACAATAAGGCGTCCTTATCAGCCTTTAATGTTCCTAAATCAACAAACTCTTGACCTACAGGTTTGCAATAGCCCACATCATGACCAATTTTGCGTAGTGCATATACCAATCCCAATGTTGATGTGGTTTTGCCAACATGCTGCCCGGTGGCGGCTACGTAAAGCTTTTTATATTTCATTTTATCAGTATCAAGTTTTTAACAAAAGGCTAAAATCATAGATTTTGAACAATTAAAAGGTGACTTTAATCTGAATATTGTGGAAACAGCGGAATTAAATTTTTGAAAGTAAAATCGCAAGAGTTAATTATGCTCAGCTGTAAGGTGATTTTTAGGCTAACATTCATTTCTTTGTACCATGTGGAGATTCCTATTTAAAGCGTACTTAAAACTCAATGGTTGGAAATACACTGCCAACATACCTGACGATTTAAACAAGTTTGTGCTTTTGGCGGCGCCGCATACCAGTAATCAAGATTACCCATTGGCCCAAGCTGCATTTTATTTAATGGGAATTAAAGTGCGTTTTTTAGCTAAAAAATCACTTTTTGAAGGTGCTTTTGGTAAGTTGTTTTACAAATGGGGAGGCATACCTGTTGACAGAAACAGTAAAACCAATTTGGTAGATCAACTCAAAGAAAAATTTGACGAAGAAAAGCAATTGGCCCTGGTAATTTCTCCTGAAGGAACAAGAAAAAGGGTTGATGCATGGAAATCGGGCTATTATTATATAGCAAAAGGAGCCGGAGTACCCATTGCATGTGGCTATTTAGATTATGAGAAAAAAGAAGCTGGCATTGGGCCAATAATTTATAACCTTGAAAATATTGATACTGTAAAGTCTGAAATAAGGGAGTTTTACAGAAACGTGCCGGGTAAGTTTCCTGAATTTTACAATGCTGACTTTGAATAAATTGAGAATAATGATAACACACTTCAAAATACTAATTACCTGTGTATTCTTTACAATAGTTTCATTTGCCTGCAAAACTGATTCTGAAATTGTAAATAAAGAAGTTACTACCACAACCAATACTGCGGCAGTTGCTGAACCCGAGAGGTTTTTAATGCACGATGTATTTTTAGATTTAAAAGATAGTATTGCCGAAAAGGAGATAGAATTTGCAATAGAGCAAATTAAAAGGCTTAAGGAGCTTAACACTATTCACTGGTTGCATGTAGGTAAAAGAGCAGAAACTGGCGATGCTAGGCTAAATGCAAATTATGATATTGCATTGCACGTAGTTTTTAAAAGTATTGAAGATTTGCACAGCTACGATAAAGACAGCACTCACGCTAATGTGAGATCAAATATTAAAAATTTACTTGCGGGCCCACCAGTGGTATTTGATTATTGGACCGAGTAATTTTTTTGTTGACTTTTAATTTGTGTTATGGTTTACAGCCCAAACTTTATTTCGCTTGGGCGAAATC
>JBMYOR010000745.1:0-1876 GCA_049599535.1 Bacteroidia bacterium
CATTGAAGAAGTAACCCTATACGCTATGGGAGTACTTAAATTAGCCCAAACCAATAATTGTACAAAAGTAATATGTAACGAAACTGAGCTTAAGTATGAACTCTCTACTATTGATACTTATGAGTTGGCAGAGCAAGCTTCTCAACACGCAAATTCATTAAAAAAAATTGCCATTATATGCCATAAAAGCTATGCTATTGATGGTCGGTTTTTTGAAACCGTTGCCAAAAATAGAGGGCTAACAGTTTTGGTAACTCATGATAGTAAACTGGCCAGTAATTGGCTTAATGAATAAAGCACCTTTTTAAATTAGGTATTATTGCATATTAAGTAATTGGTTTTTTGGTAAAGCATTTTTGGTTTAAAATAATAGTACTGATAGCAGCTATTTATATGCAGTTTATACCTGCATTAAAAGCTCAGCACAACGGGAGCATTGCAGCCCTTTTAAGTTATACTCAACAGCATTTGGCTCCACCTGACCTTTTGGTACAAGGTAGCTTATATCAACAGCCAATAAGTAAAGCCCAAGGCACACCTTATTTATATACCGATAGCTTTACCAATGGCAGCATTTTTATTAAAGATTACATTTTTAATAATGTGCCACTTTTAATTGATCTTGAACAAAACCAAATAGTAATGCAACAAATAGTTGATGGTAAAACCCTCAATATTTTGCTATCATCTCAATCATTTGATTCTATTCACGTTTTTAACAGCACTCACCTACCTAATAGAATGGGGTTGTTTTTTCCTCAGTTAATTTATAATGGCCAAATGCAATTGTACTTTGAATATGACAAAGACTTTATTGCTACATATAATGATTTAACCCCAAATGGCAGCTATTCTAAATTAATAAAAAAGTACTTTGTGGTTAAAAACCAACAGTTAATACCAATTAAAAACAAACATTCAATTATTAAACTATCCCAAAATCAAAAAGAAACAAGAACCTTTTTGAAAAATAATAAATTTAAGTTTAAAAAAGCCGATAATAGAGAGCTTCGATTTATAATGAAACACCTTGATTATGACAATTAAAAGGTACTTAACGCTAGTGGCATTTTGCCTTTTTATGAGCAGCTTAGGCATGGCTCAAAAAGGTGCTTTGTTGCCTGATAGTTTAAAAGATGCCACTGTTTTAAAATTAAGCGAATGGATACATAACTCAACACACAACGAACTTTATTACACCCCAAGCCTTGCTCAACTTAAAATTGAGTATGTGGCTGAATCGCTTGATAAAACACTAAAAAACACAGCTAACCGGTACCATAAGTTTTATTACAAAAGCGCAAATGGATATTACTACATTGGCGATATTGAAATTAAATCAGCATTAGAACCCAATATTTTTGGAACCACTGATACCACAACAGCCGAAATAAATAAGTCAATATCGATTAAAACCTTGAATAAAAGACCAAAACAAAAAATAATCCTCGGCACACGAAAACAAGGAATCGGTCAGAATGCATTTGTAATCAAAGGAAAAATAACTGAATCAAACTCTAATAAGGCAGTAATTGGAGCTACTATAATGGTAAACGAAACAGAGAAAGGGACCATAACCAATGAAGCTGGAGAATTTAGCATTAAGCTTAAAAAAGGTAGCTACACCCTTAGCATTAGATCAATTGATATGGAGCCGCTCGATGTTTCGGTAACCGTGTATTCAAAAGATGAGTTACGCTTACAAATGTTTAAGAAACTGGTTGAGCTCAACGAGGTAGTTATTTCTTCTGAAGCAAAATCTAATGTTAATAGAATTGAAATAATGGCAGGTTTGCAAGCATTCAACCCATTTAATATTATAAAAAAATAATTAATTAATATCTAATTTACTTTTTACATGTTTCCAGTGTTGAAT
>JBMYOR010000746.1:0-1875 GCA_049599535.1 Bacteroidia bacterium
AGCTTGATTCCGAAATTATTTGTAATGCTTTTTCAACCGATTCGTTTTTGTCAATAGTAATTAGCTTTTCATCTGACTTTTTATTGATGATATCTTTAATATTCAATAAATTTTCATCTAAAAAACCCCTCTCTCTCATCCAATTATCGTTGTAAGCTTTGCCAACGTATCGGCTACCATGGTCATGAAAAATAACCACAACAACATCATCTGGTTTAAATTGGTTTTTCATTTGCACCAATCCAGCTACGGCAGAACCTGCACTATTTCCTACCATTAACCCTTCTTCTTTGGCTAGCCTTCTTTGATAAACCAAACCATCTTTATCAGTAACTTTTTCAAAATGATCAATTACTGAAAAATCGACATTCTTTGGTAATATATCTTCACCAATTCCTTCGGTTACATATGGGTAAATTTCTTTTTCATCAAACTCGCCAGTTTCGTGATACTTTTTAAAAACAGACCCATAAGTGTCTATTCCAATTACCTTAATATCGCTTTGTTGTTCTTTTAAAAATTTACCAGTGCCTGAAATGGTACCACCTGTACCCACACCAACCACAAAGTGCGTAACTTTCCCTTCTGTTTGTTTCCAAATTTCAGGTCCGGTTTGCTCGTAATGGGCCTTTCGGTTAGATAAATTATCGTATTGATTTAAATAAACCGAATTAGGAATTTGCTCACTAAGTTTTCTGGCCACTGAATAGTATGATTTAGGATCATCGGGGCCCACATTAGTTGGGCAAACTATTACATCAGCACCTACGGCTTTCAGCAAGTCTACTTTTTCTTTAGATTGCTTGTCATTTGTGGTAAAAATGCATTTGTACCCCCTTACGGCTGCGGCAATTGCCAGTCCCATCCCTGTGTTTCCAGATGTTCCTTCTATAATTGTACCCCCAGGCTTTAAACTGCCATCAGCTTCAGCATCTTCAATCATCTGAAGCGCCATTCTATCTTTTATAGAGTTACCTGGATTAGTAGTTTCAACTTTTGCCAAAACCAAGCACGGAAAATCGTTGCCCAGTACTTTATTAAGTTTAATTAAAGGTGTATTGCCTATTGATTCGAGTACGTTGTTAAAGTAGTTCATATGTTTTGTTATCGATTCAAAGTTAAATCAGACAATACGTTATAAACCAATTTGGTTTAATTTGATAACAAAGATAATGAACTTAGTGTACCCAGTACACTAAGTAGAAAAGAAGAAATTGTAAAACCCAGATAATTTCAATGTAAACCCAATATAATGAGAGCGTTGCGATTCTTGCTTTTGTATAAGGTTCAGTACTAAAAACTAGGCTTTTAACGCCATCTTGCATTGCCCTGTAAACCGTTATTATAAGCATCAATAAAAAAATTAAGCCACCTATTAAATGTATTGCGTGTATACCAGATAAAACAAGTACAAATGAAATTAGGTTTTTTGAACCTATATCATTGGCATAGTTTACCACCAATAGCCAACCATCTGCTTGAAAACCTATGAACACGGCGCTCCCAATAAATACAAGAGCCAAATACTTTAAAAGTGATTTTAATTGTGCATGTTCAAAGTTTTCTCTAGCCTTATAAAACAAAGACCCTGTGATCAGTAAAACAACCGTACTTAAAACAAATGATTTTGGAAATGGATATTCATTAAGGCTAAAATGGCTCTTTTGAATATAAAAGATTGAGAATCCACTGATTGACAAAAACAACATTCCGCTACCCACCATAAAAACGATGAGCATAACTCTGAGTGTATGCTTACGATATGATTTAACAGATGACTCGCTCAAAATATTTTCCTGTTTTAAGCGATAATAAATTTTGTTTTAGTAAAACTCAAAAGCCAAATTAATCCCCATAGCGGTAATGGAAGATTGC
>JBMYOR010000747.1:0-1872 GCA_049599535.1 Bacteroidia bacterium
GTAATTGAATGATACGCCCAGGCGGTTTCTTTACCCATTACCAATACATGACTTTGACCAATGGCTATCACTTTTGCTTTTGGTATTTTTACTGGCATATCGGCTAACCTCATCCAGCCTTTCTTTTTATAACCATCTATGGGTTCGGTTCTATAACACCAAACTTTATCGGTTAATCCATCTTTTCTATGACCGCCAAAATAATATACCGCATCATCTTTTTTAACTATACCGGGGTTGGCTACTCTGCCGCTAGGTAGGCTATCAACATAATTTGGGCCGTTGCCTTGCCACTTTGGCACACTGTCTAAATCTTCAATTTCAAAACTACCACCTACAAAACCATCATGATCTTTGGGCATGCACGAAACCGCTGAAACAACAAGCAGTATATAAAACAATAGTTTTCTCATTAATTATTATTTTTAGCCATATCATTGGCTTGGGCAGTAAGTTTAGCTAGCTCAAATATGTCACTTTCATTTATCCTAAAATCCTTTTGAAGTTGTACCGCCATTACAAATTCATCAAAAATATTTATTTCAGGTTCAAAATTTTTCACCCACTTGGTAGTTTCATTTTGAACCGAAACACTTTTGTTTTTTACTTCAATAATTCCTTTATCACCAACCAACTTTAGTTGATCATCACCATGTTCTGCGGCATTTTTGGGCCGTAAATAATCAAGGCTTACAGTTGCCATGGCTTGGCCCAATGCAAATACCATAGTAGCATTTGTTTCAACTCCTTGATTATTTTTATTGCCTACAATGGATTTATGTGCAAACTTTAGTTTTGGTGTATCAAGGTTTAGCCAAAGTAACCAATCAATTGCGTGCGCCCCTACCCAAGGTATTATTCCACCAAATTTTTTAACATCTTGCATCCACCTAGGCTTTACGCCCATTTTGTAGCTTTTTTGAGCATGTGCTTTAACCAAACTACCAATTTCTCCATTTTTATAATACTCTATTGCTTTTACAAACCAAGGCTCAAACCTGTGAATCATCATAGTAGCCAAAAAAGCGGTTGAGTTTAATTTGGCTCTTTTAATTCTCTCAACTCCCCTTTGGGTAAATGATATTGGCTTTTCAACAAAACAATTTATATTATTTTCTAAGCAAGTAATAATCACTTCTTCATTTAAATAATAATGCGGATTAACCACTGCAATATCTGGTTGCTCATTTACCAACATTTGCTTGTAATTGGCGTAGCTTTTAAGGTTTAAATGAGAAAGCCTGCTCATATCTTCATCAGCACTACCCTTGGCAAATGCGCAAATAGAATTAGCATTTTTGCTATTTAAAGCATATTCAATATGCCCAGAAGCACCAATAACTACTGTTTTCATCTGGGCTAAAGTAATATTTAATTGCAACTGTAAGGTTTTACTTAGAGTTTAAAAGATTGCCACGAATACACACAAATTCAATTATCATCTTATTTTCGTTAAATGGCTAACCACCCACGAATTAAAACTACCATTGTTGGTTCATATCCAACCCCAAAATGGCTTACCGATAATCTCACTCAAGCTAACTTAATTAAGGCCACTCAGCAAGTTTTACAAGTGCAAGAAAACGCCGGTTTAGACTTGCTAGTTGATGGTGAGATGTATAGGTTTGACCCTAAGCACCCCGAAACCAATGGAATGATTGAGTTTTTTATTAGACCACTTGATGGAATAAGAATGCAATTGTCTGAAACCGAAATAGCCAATTTTAGAGCATTGCCCGGAATGGAATTTAGGCGCTTACCCGCTGGCATTGTTGATGCTCCTATTGATATTGGCTCTCTTGACTTAAAAAGTGCTTGTGATAGGGTAATGTCATTAACCAAAAAACCAGTAAAGTTTACTCTTACTGGACC
>JBMYOR010000748.1:0-1871 GCA_049599535.1 Bacteroidia bacterium
AATAAAACCATCTGGAATTTTGTCAGCTGTCATCAAGAGCTTCTTACCCTTGGTTCTACTAATCTTTCCTTCCCTTACTAGTTTATTTACAGTCTCAATATAAAGTTCTAAATCAGATGAATTTTCACCGTATTTTTTAGTTACAGCGTCAATTCCCGTCTTATCACTTTTATACCTGTTAAAATCTCTAGCAGCCAGTGTTTTGTTTGAAAATGAATCATCAAAAAGTACTGCTTTTGGAATGATATGCTCAATATCAAAATCTTTGGTAAACAGTTTCTCTTTGGGAATATAAGTGCTTGTGTAAATGGTTTTATGACCAATTGATGCCAACTCCTTGTATAGTTTATACTTAATGACATCGTTTTTGGTAATTCGAACACCAGTATTAAATGGGTGCAAGCTTTGAAGTTCTTTTCTTATCTCATCATGTTGGCGAGTGGCTTTAGCAATTCCACTAGTTGCATCAGCCCGTTCTTTAGCACTTTTCTTTAATTCTCTTGCAAGCTCTATTCGTACTTCATCTGGTTTGCCGTATTCTTTAATAATGGCATTTACAACATTCACCATTTGGTTCAAAATCTTCTCAACAACTGGATTTCTCAAGCTATTTTTGGGTAGTAAATCCAATACATCTTTCAAAATCCTATTATCACGTTCTTCTTTCGTTTCTGAATGCGAATGGTTGTAATCTGCCAATCGGCAAGCATCATAGTAGTCATTGCCTTCTTTTAAAAAAGGTAGAATTTTGGTAATAGCCTTTGCGCTTAATTGGCCATAATCATCCTTAAAAACTAGGTTTACTAATGGCTTTGATAGTTCAGCAGGAATGGAAAAAAATTCATTCAGCTTAGAAACCAAATTGTCATGCCCACTTTCTGAATTATCACCTTCAAAAGAGTACAACAAATGCCAAAGTCTGTACATGGCTTGTTGAGTCAACTCCTTGTTTGGTAGATTTGAATTGAACTCTAAAATTTCCGTATCAATACCGAGCGCATCAAATATTTCTTTTATCTTTTCAATTGAAGGGTTTTTCCCAAGTTCATGTCCGGAAAGCTCAGCCATTTTGATGTAAGCTTTGAAAAGCGTTGATATTGTTTCGTTTCCTTCAACTTCCTTATAATTCTTGAGCTCCCATTTTTTTGGTTCATTAAGGCTTGATTTTAGAACATCGCTTGCGGAGAGTTTTCCTTTTACGGTCAATGCTTTAAACATGGAGTTTCTAATTTCCATGTCGTCATCGCAGTCTTCAATCTTTACTATTTCTAAACTTTCTTTGTTCTGAAACTTGATATTATTGAGTATCTGCCAAATTTTAAACTCTTGAAACAGTGGCGATGATTTAGGAATTACTCGTGGTCCAACCACTTTCTTTTTGGGCTTCCCATCACGGGTTAAAATCTTATTTCCCTCTTTATCCTTAATCTCAATTTCTTTGCCTTCAAACTCGCAAATGGCAATTTGCCCTTTTTGTGATTTTAGTCTACGTTGATGAAAAATGATGGTTTCCTTAATTTCTTGCTTTAGCTCATCGCTTAAAAGGTCTTTTCGGTTTTTTGATTGTACATCCCAAATAGCATCAAATTCATCTTCATAATCTTTTCTGTAAAATACTTGATTTTTGAGCCGTGTATGCGGATTGGCTTGCACTTGATTGTACAAGTATTGACCAACTGTTAGGTTTTTAAAGTAAAGCTCTTTGCTTCTGTCAGATATTGCTCCTAAGTAGCCACTGGTCCCGCTAATTTGATTTCTAATTTCTTGTAAAACAATCGCCAGGTGTTCTAATTCTAGTTTTTCTGACAATGCATTAACAACTGAAACACCAACACCATGTAGTCCACCAGAAACTTTATAAGAGTCATGAT
>JBMYOR010000749.1:0-1870 GCA_049599535.1 Bacteroidia bacterium
TGTACATGAAGTTGAAGTAACTATTAGCACTTTAAAACAAGATTTTTTAAACAAGGCTTTTGATGCTTTTGTTGCCATAAAAAACAATGAAGTTGTAGGTATGGCACTTTATTATCCTGTTTATTCTACATGGAAAGGTAAATCGATTCATCTTGAAGATTTGGTTGTAAAGCAATCTGAAAGACGAAAAGGCATTGGTAAAATGCTATTTGACGTACTTGTGAATGAAGCCAAAAAACTTAAGGCTGGTAGGCTCCAATGGCAAGTACTTGATTGGAACAAATCTGCCATTGCTTTCTACAAAAATTATCCCGCCCAATTTGATGGCGAATGGATCAACGTAAAAATTACAAACCAAGAATTACAAAATATTTAAATCTCAATGAGAGTTTTCAAATTTGGTGGGGCCTCGGTAAAAGATGCTGAAGCTATTAGAAATGTGGCGCGAATTATTAAATCCTATCAAGCTGAACCACTGGTAGTTGTAGTATCGGCAATGGGCAAAACCACCAACGCACTTGAAGGTATTTTGGCTAAGTTTATTGCCCACGAAACCGACTTTAATAAAAGTATAGCCGATTTAAAAAAATGGCATTTCGATATTCTTGATGAGTTGTATGAAGGTACCGACCCATCGGCACATCATCAACTCGAAGATTTGTTTTTGCAATTTGAATGGTTTTTTGAGCTGGGCGAAACCGAGAATTATGACTTTTTGTATGATCAGATTGTGGGGTATGGCGAAATATTTTCGACCAAAATAATTGCTACTTATTTGCAAAGCGTAGGCATTAAAGCCAAATGGCTAGATGCCCGCAACTTTATAATTACCAATGATAATTACCGCGAAGCAACAGTTGATTTTAAGCTTACTGAGGCTATGGTGCAACGCAAATTGCCCGAAATACTTAAAAGTGAAATTATTATAACCCAAGGCTTTATTGGTAAAAATAGAATGGGCCACGCCACCACCCTTGGTAGAGAAGGATCGGATTTTACCGCTGCTATTTTTGCTTGGGCCCTAAAAGCTAAAGAAGCAAGTATTTGGAAAGATGTGCCTGGCATTATGAATGCCGACCCTCGAAAATTTGAAGACACTGTACTATTTACAAAGCTATCGTATAGAGATGCCGTAGAAATGAGTTATTACGGTGCAAGTGTACTTCACCCAAAAACCATGCAGCCACTTCAAAATCGTGGTATTCCTTTAAACGTTAGGTCATTTGTAAATCCTAGCGAACCGGGTACCGTGGTTTCGGCCGATATACCGCAGCAAACTGAAATACCTGTTTTTATTGCCAAAGAAAATCAATGTCTGGTTAGCATTGCTTCAAACAACTTTCAGTTTATTGCTGAGCAAAACCTTAGTACCATTTTTAATGCCATTGCAAGCAGTAGAGTTAAAATAAACTTAATGCGCAATAGCGCCATGCGTTTTACCTTTTGTACCGATAATGACGAGCGTAAGTTAAATGTATTAAAAACGGCCTTAGAGCCCGAGTTTAACCTTGAAACTACACCTGATTTAAGGCTATTAACGGTAAGAAACGCTGATAATAACACCAGGCAAAAACTAATTGCTGAACATGATGTATTGCTTGAGCAACGCATTGAACGCGTGCGGCAATATGTGGTTAAAGCCTAATTAAGCTTTATTGGCCTTGCATTACCAATAAATATTGCAGAATCTTATTTTGATTTTGGCTGCTTAAAGCTCCAGCATATTTTTTATTTACCTTTTTAGCCATTATAGGCACTATTTTGCGCCACTCAGTACTAGATTTTTCTGTTGGTTTTATTAAGCCATGGCAGCTACCGCAATGTATCTTATAAAGCTTATGCCCTTCTTTAACTTCGGCTAAATTAATAT
>JBMYOR010000750.1:0-1866 GCA_049599535.1 Bacteroidia bacterium
CATCTGAAAAGCACCAGTAGTTACCGGAAAACCAAAGTCATAAACACAACCACCTGAGTAGGCATGGCCATCATCATCATAAGTAGCCGTAAAACCAAAGTTATCGGCGGTTGAGCCAGAAAATGTTGCAAACACTACTGTAGGATCAATTACCAAAGTACGGTCTTTGCGATAGGTATCTTTTATATCAAAAGTTACTTCGTTGCCATTTAATTCAAATGCCGATTCAATTTCTTTAGGTAGCTCATTATTACGAGTGGCTTCATATACGTACGGAGATTCTTCAAACAAGGTTCTAAGTGAAGTATGAATATTTAGAATGCCATTTTTAAGGATAACATCATCAGCGCCGTGGTATTTAAGTTTAATTTGAGAAGCATCGGCACCCGGTTTTACATAAAAATTGTATTTGATTTTGTACTGGTAGCTATAAATTTCAAAATCAATGCCTTCGTAAATTTCCTTTAAAACAATTTTTTCATAGGCTTTTAAACCACCTGCCCATTTGCTACGGTTGTTGCCCAAAAAGTAGTTAAAGCTGGTTTCGCTTTCATAGGCTACATCAACAGATTCTGGAACATTTGAGCCAACAAATTCAATTTTTAGCGCATGGCAGTTAAGCATTGAGTCTTTGGCCTTGTTTTTATGAAATTGCGCTACTTTTTCGCCATCATAAAAGAAAAACTTAATTCCATCTTTTTCGAGAAAAATCTCGCCCGCATCTATATATGCTTTATATAGAATATTTTTATTCCACTGGCCACCGTTGGTAATAAATTGATACTGAGCACTTAGTGTAGTACTGCTAAGCAATAGTAATAGGGCAAAATAAAAATGCTTCATTGTATAGTGGTTCAAAGTAACAATTAGCTTTTAAACAACACGATAAATGATGTAAAACGGTTCATTAGTTAATAATTTTTGCAAGTAAGCCTACTTTGGCTGTGCTTGTAATGAAACTTATTTTTGCTTACCGTTTTTTCGAAAAAAAGAAATAAAAATTGAAATGAAGATATTGGTTTTAGGTAGTGGAGGTAGAGAGCATGCACTTGCGGTAGCCATTTGCAAAAGTAAATTATGCGAAAAGGTTTTTATAGCCCCGGGCAATGGTGGTACCGATGCTATTGGTGAAAACGTAAATATTAACCCCAATAATTTTGATGAGGTGGCAGGCTTTGTTTCAGTAAACAAGATTGATTTTGTGGTAGTGGGGCCTGAAGATCCGCTAGTAAACGGTATTGTTGATTTTTTTGAAAAAGATTTAAGAACAGCCAACGTACCCATTTTTGGTCCAAAAAAAGCTGCTGCTATGCTCGAAGGCAGTAAGGCTTTTGCCAAAGAATTTATGAAAAAGCATGGTATTCCTACTGCCGAGTACGGGGAGTTTAGCGATGCCGAGTTTGATAAAGCAAAGGCATACATTACAAAAAGTGGTGCGCCTATTGTATTAAAAGCAGATGGCCTAGCTGCCGGAAAAGGCGTAAGGGTGTGCTTTGATCTAAAAGAAGCTTACGCTGCACTTGAAGATATTCTTCTCGATAAAAAATATGGCGAAGCGGGTGCAAAAGTGGTAATTGAACAGTTTTTAGATGGGGTAGAGCTAAGTGTTTTTGCCATTTGCGACGGTAAAAACTATAAATTACTACCTACTGCAAAAGACTATAAAAGAATAGGAGAAGGAGATACAGGCCTAAATACGGGGGGTATGGGTGCAATATCGCCCGTGCCTTTTGCAACTGAAGCCCTAATGCAAAAGATTAAAGATCAGGTAGTAGATAAAACCATTAATGGTTTGATTAACGACAATAACGAGTACCGTGGGTTTTTATATTTCGGGCTGATCAATTGTGATGGCGAACCTTTTGT
>JBMYOR010000751.1:0-1862 GCA_049599535.1 Bacteroidia bacterium
TTAGACAAAAAATGACTCATCAAACTACGAAGCCTTGGCGAAGTAGTTAGAAACTTAAACTTTGCATTTGGTAAATTTTGTTTTTCTCAATCTCGTTAATAATCAGCTAATTTGTAATTATGGAAGCTGATGAGAATGAATATGGTTTTAGTAATGATGAATGGAAGGCCTGCTTAAGGGTATTGCATAAGTTAAAAGACAATCCATTCAATAATCCAGATAATGAACAGTTTAGTGGCCTGGTTAAAAAGATAGTGAAAACCGCTAAAAAGCAGCAGTCTGGTCAGAAGAAAAGCGCAGCTATAAATACAGCGAAAAATGCAGTTTTGGCAAAAAATGCTTTAAAGCAAACCAGCTTTTATGGCGAAGAACTTAAGAATGAAAAGTTCACATTTACCAAAATAGAAATTGCCAAGCATTGTTATGCTTGCAACAACAACTACAATCAAATTCATTCTTTTTATCATCGTTTATGCCCAGAATGTGTAGCTATAAACTTAAAAGAACGCTGGCGAAACATGGACCTTAAAGGCCGGCATGTAATACTTACTGGTGGTAGGGTAAAAGTTGGCTTGGCAACAGCATTAAAACTACTTAGAGCGGGCGCACATTTAACCATTACCACGCGTTTCCCAGCATTGGCTGCAGAACAGTTTAAACAAGAAACAGACTGGAGTAAGTGGTGGAATAGATTAGAGTTTTATGGGCTTGACCTGCGACTACTTGGAGAAGTCAATAGGTTTATAGATTATTATAGTCAAAAGTACAGTCAACTTGATATTCTTATTAATAATGCTGCGCAAACAATAAAATACCCTATCGATTATTATTCACCTTTAATAAGCCAAGAACAGAAGTTGTTGCAAACAAAATCGCAATTATTATATAATGTGCAGGCTAACACCCAATTAAATAGTCAGCCTAATAAGGGTCTAGCAATACTTGATCAATACTCAGTTGATTTAAATAGATTTGGACAACCTGTTGATAACAGACAAAAGAACAGTTGGAATGCCACATTGGAAGAAATAGAACCTTTGGAATTAGTAGAAGCGAACTTGATTAATCAGATTTCACCTTATTTGCTAATAAAGGGTTTAACCCCATTAATGAATAAATCATCATTTAATGAACGCTTTATTATAAACGTAACCTCAAGCGAAGGGCAATTTAGTTACAGCAACAAAACTATTTTTCATCCGCATACCAATATGACCAAAGCCGCATTAAATATGCTTACTCGTACATCAGCTAAGGAGTATGTCGATTATGGTATTTATATGAATGCTGTAGATGTTGGTTGGATTTCGACGGGTGCAAAGGAAGATCTAAGAAAAACACAATTTGAGCAAGGTTATATTCCACCGTTAGACTCGGTTGATGGAGCAGCAAGAATTATGCATCCTGTTTTTGAAAAGTTAGAAAATGGCAATACATTTACAGGTGTGCTACTTAAAAACTATAAGGTAGAAGTTTGGTAAAGAAATAGAAGCGTTGATGTAATTGGAAACATCCACACAGCTAATGTGGTACGTAAGTTCGAATCTTACACGTTTCTTAGGAGAACAGTAGCTCAACTGGAAGAGTGCCGTTTCGACAAAACGGGAGTTGTGGGTTCGAATCCCACCTGTTCTCCGCTTTTTTCTTTTATACTGCCTTTTTCTAATATAATAGGGTGACTTCGGCTCCGCTCAATCAGCGTTTTGGCTAGTTTCAACAAAGCTCAAATAGTGTTATTGGTAAAATACTAAATGGTAACATGGACCAAAGTGTAGTGCAAAGCTGAGCACAGAGCGTCTTTGTTTACCTAAGTTCCCAAGCATGAGCTCCGAATATTTTTAATAGCGTTGGTACTTGAAAGG
>JBMYOR010000752.1:0-1859 GCA_049599535.1 Bacteroidia bacterium
CCAGCCAGTGTTGCCGCGTGCTGACCAAAATTCCGACTCAGCCACAACGGGCGGACGAAGGAGTAATGCTCGGCGAGTTGCCGCATGATTTGGTCGGAGTTGCCAGGTCCGCGATCCCACACGAGCAAAACTTCGTCTACTTTGAAGCGGCGACCGTCCGGCGTCGTCTGCTCGCTTGTAAGTGGTGCAATTTCGGCCACTTTTTCTTCAATTTCGCGGCAAGGATTTTCTCAACATACATCTGTAAATATAAGTGGTGCCCTTTCGGCCACCTTTTCTTCAACATACTTTTGAATAGCACGCTTCAATGGTCGAGCTCCATAAGCAGGATCGTAACCTTTTTTTACCAAAAACTGCTTTGCTTTTTTGGTAAACGAAATCTGATACCCCATCTCTTCAACTCTTTTGTAAAGCTTGCCAAGTGTAATTTCTATAATCTTGATTAAATCATTTTCATCTAAACTATTGAAAACAATTACATCATCAATTCTATTTAAAAACTCAGGGGCAAATGACTTTTTGAGCGCATTTTGTATAACGCCTTTTGCTTGCCCTTCGGCACCATCTTTAATTGCTTGAGTAGCAAAACCAACACCTCGGCCAAAATCTTTCAATTGGCGCGAACCAATATTTGAAGTCATAATAATTATGGTGTTCCTAAAATCAACTTTGCGTCCCAGTGAGTCTGTAACAAAACCTTCGTCAAGTACTTGTAACAAAATATTGTATACATCGGGATGAGCCTTTTCAATTTCATCGAGCAATACCACTGAGTAAGGTTTTCTTCTAACTTTTTCAGTTAATTGTCCGCCTTCTTCATAACCAATGTAGCCCGGAGGCGCTCCTACCAATCTCGATACAGCAAATTTTTCCATGTATTCGCTCATATCAATTCTAATTAAAGCATCATCATTATCAAACAAATAACGAGCTAAAACTTTGGCCATTTCAGTTTTTCCGATTCCTGTTGGCCCCAAAAACACAAACGTACCAATTGGCTGATTTGGATCTTTTAAACCCGCTCTTGTCCTTTGAATTGCTTTGGTTAATTTTTTAACTGCTTCAGGCTGGCCTATTACATTTTGCTGTAATTCTTGCTCCATGTTTAGCAGTCTACTCCCTTCACTTTGGCCAATGCGTTTTACGGGCACACCCGTCATCATTGCTACTACCTCGGCAATATCAGTTTCATCTACGGTATATCTATGCTTTTTGGCTTCTTCTTCCCATTCGTTTTTAGCCTTTTCAAGTTGCTCTATTAGCTTTTTTTCTTGATCTCGTAGCCTTGCCGCTTCTTCATATTGCTGGCTTTTAACAACTTGATTTTTTTCTTCCTTAATCTCTTCAATTCGCTTTTCAAGATCGAGAATGGCTTGCGGTACATGTATGTTGGTAATGTGTACGCGTGCACCTGCTTCATCTAACACATCAATTGCCTTATCGGGCAAAAACCTATCGTTAATGTAGCGCTCGCTTAATTTTACACAAGCTTTTAGGGCATCATCAGTATAGCTCACCATATGGTGATCTTCGTACTTATCTTTTATATTTCCTAATATTTCTAAGGTTTCTTCGCTAGTGGTTGGGTCAACCATTACCTGCTGAAACCTTCTATCTAAAGCACCATCTTTTTCAATATGTTGTCTATACTCATCAAGCGTTGTGGCTCCAATACATTGAATTTCTCCACGTGCAAGCGCTGGCTTTAAAATATTGGAAGCATCAATCGCTCCTTCAGCCCCACCGGCACCGACAAGTGTATGAATCTCATCAATAAAGATCATCACATTATCTGTACGACGAATTTCATCCATAACCGCTTTGATACGTTCTTCAAATTGTCCACGGTATTTTGTGCC
>JBMYOR010000753.1:0-1853 GCA_049599535.1 Bacteroidia bacterium
ATGTTGAAGACTCTGCTTGGGTTGAGGTAACTACCGAATCATCAAAATGGCAAGGTAACTTAATTTCTAATCCACGCTTGGCTACACCAAGAATGAATAATGGGGAATTTTCCGGAAGTTGTTTTTCATTAGAAAGCCCAAAAGAAGCTGAGCCTTTTGACACTTCGGTTTTTAAAAAGTCGGTGTACCTAAAGGTTGAAACCAAGTCAGATTTAGGAGAGCTGAGTTACGAATTTGAAGGCTATGGTTTTTCATATCAGTTTTTTGAAGGAGACCATAACGACACAAGCTCTTGGCGTTTAATCGACTCATTTTCAAACCTAAAAGCATATTCAAGGCAAACCAGTAGCTTTAAATCAATTTGCGATGGTGTGGTAAAATCAGATACTAAGTATTTTTTCAAAATCCTATTTCATTTTACCTCTTACGTCAATTTTTCGGGAGTTGATATGATTACGCAAAAGCCTAATAAAGGCTCAAACCCTGACCTAAGTTTACCCAGTTTGGGTAAAATTGATGATTTGCGAAATGCATCATTTTCTGATATTATAACCTGTGGCGCAAACGGAACCCAGTATTTGTGTAGCAAATACGATTCAATATTATGGGATACCGTGGCCTTAACTGCCAATAACGAACCAATTATAGATACGATGAATTTTGGCACGTGGTTTACGTTTGAAGTAACAAGGCCATTACAAGTAACTTTTAATCAAAGTAGAAGAGAATACGCATACCCTGAACTAGCAAAACGCCAAAAGGCTTGGCTTTTTAATGGCAAATACGGCTCTAGTAATTTTTGTGAATTAGAACCTATTACAATTGCTCAAAATAATAGAATGTGCCTTACTGAAGGTATTTACACGGTGTTTATAGGAATGTTTAGAAACACCTTAACCGCTCGAGACTCTACATATTTGGGTTTTTTAGCATCAAATGCATCAGTAAGTTTAAGCATTTACAAAATCGATCCAGTAAAAGCAGATTCAGCAAAGTTTGATGATCCTTTAAGCCCAAAGCATTATGATAATGTACTGGACGGAAACCTTGAAACTGAACTCATAGAACTTGAGCGCGATTGGATATATGGCCCATATAGAGAGTTTGAAATAGACGGTATTTTAAACCAAGGTCATTTCTCATTTTACACTTTTGAGCTTAAAAAAGATGCCTACGTTTACTTATGGCACAACGAAAACTCAAACCAATGGGGGTATTCTTGGCGGGTGTTTTCAGGAGACTGCGCTCAGGGTTTAGATTCTTTGAAAGAATATCAAACCATAAGCTATCAAGGGCAGCCTACCCAACAATTGCAAAAACTAACAAAAGGTGTTTATACCATTTTAGCCTATAGAGGCAAGGGTAGTCTCTGCAATCCGCCTAGAAACCATCAAACCAAATTGGCGCTACAGGCTACCATAAAAGAAACCCCCGAACCAGATCCGTGCAAACCAAAGTTTCAATTTGCCAAAACTTCAGCCAAGCTTAATAATGGGAGCGCTTTAAAGTGTACCGAACCAGCGCTGAGTACCCTTTATACTAAATATGAGTTTCCTGTTACTTGCCTAAACAAAGTAAATAATCGCGGTAACCAACATTGGTACAACAAAAGCAAGCATACCAATTTAGCAGACCACTTTGTGTATTTTGAGTTTGAAATAAAAGAGAAGTGCAATTTTAAAATACTATCAAGTCAAAACTATCAATTGCTTAAAGGCTCAATTAGCACCGATTCATCTATTGTAAATAATGGGGCAAATGTTATTGTTGAAAATACCACTTACAATTATTCAGATTGCGCTTTTAAACCTGGTAAATACAGCGTAGTAATAAATGGCAATAATTCCACTTAT
>JBMYOR010000754.1:0-1853 GCA_049599535.1 Bacteroidia bacterium
AGCCGATACACTTCAAAATTTAATTCCAAATGAAAATTACAGCAACGTAAGCCAATTTATTTATACAGCAAATGATTTGGTGCAATCGGGGTTACAAATTGGCGAGATAAATAGTATAAAAATATATGTTACAAAAGGAGCACATGCCGATCTATTAAAGATTGGATTAAAAGGAGTAACGGACGATACCCTAATTTGGAAAAACAGATCGGTTGATGTTGAGACCCACTACATGCAATCTGTAAACCTTAAAGAAGGCTGGGTTTCTTTTCCATTTGAAAAACCATTTGCTTGGAACGGAACAGAGAATATACTAGTTGAGTTTGAAACCGTTAATTTTAATAATTCAGATAAAATTGAAATTTTAGGTGATGTTACTTCAAAATCTATGGGGATAAGCCATGGTACAAGCAGTAAGTACTTAAGTCTTGATGGCGCCGGAGATTATGTGAATATGGGTAAGCAAGCTCAAATTGATGGGGGTAAGGAAAGAACAATTGAAGTTTGGGCTAAAACAAAATCTTTTAATAATGGGGGCTTGTTTCAGGCCGGTTTAAGTGGTACGCTAAGAGATTTTACCTTACGAACCATGACTGGTGACAATAAATGGCGAATACAACTTTGGGGAGCTGATGGAGACGTTACTTTAGATGAGAGCAAAGACAACTGGCAGCATTATGCACTTGTTTACAACGGAAAATCTACCACCTTATACTACAATGGCGAATTTATAAGGTTAAAAAATGCGGAGTTGAATACACCAGATGCAGATTTGCGTATTGGAAGATGGCAAGGTAGCTTTTTTAATGGCGATGTTGATAATATGAGAATTTGGGAATCGGCTTTATCGGCATATGATTTAAAAAAGTATGCATCTATAAAAGTTGACTCTTTGCATCCCGATTTAGAAAACTTAAAGGCAGTTTATTCTTTTGATGAAAAAAATAGTGGCTTTGTGCAAAACGAAATTGCCAATGGCGAAAAAGGGGTTTTATGGGGCGATGCTTGGTTTAAAAATCATGCTGCGATTGAAGATTTTACCCAAGGGCAAAACTTGAACGCTAGACCAATGCTAGTTTTTGAAAATGGAGTGTATAATGAGCTAACTGAAATACGTGAAGTAAGAGAACCCGTACTCAGAAAACCAACCACAGTTGAATTGTACGGCAATGCTGCAAACGGAATGATTATAGAAGATGATTCTAAAAAACATCCATCGCTAGTAACAGATACCTTAATAGTTTGGCCGGCAGGTGGTTATTCTTATGTTTATAATGAACTAACAGGGCAAAAGCTAGATTCAACTTTTATTCAAATTACCGGTAGCCTACAAAAAGAAAATAAAGAATGGTACAGCCCTACTGTTAGGTACGAAATTGGGCGTTATATAACCCCGTATGGCATAAATCTTACCTTGGGCAAAAAAGGTTTTACGTGGGTATATGATGTTACAGATTATGCGCCCTTATTATTTGATTCAATTGATCTTTCGGCCGGAAATCAACAGGAATTAATTGATTTGAAAATTGCATTTGTAAAAGGAACCCCAACACATAATGTAAAAAGAATTGATGCCATATGGCCTTTTGGGTCATATTCATATAAAAACCTTGATAATGATGTTAGCTTAAAAGAAAACGAAATTGCATTAGAAAATGATGCCGAAACCTTTTTAGTAAGAACCAGACTAACTGGCCACGGTCATAATAGTACAGATGGTGAGTTTCCGCATTGCTGTGAGTGGAAAGACAATACTCACTATTTATTTGTTGATGGAAACCAAGTAGCCGATTGGCATATATGGAGAGAAGATTGCGATTTAAATCCTGTTTACCCACAAGGTGGCAATTGGG
>JBMYOR010000755.1:0-1853 GCA_049599535.1 Bacteroidia bacterium
TGCAGATGTTATTGATGCCATGAGCCGTCAGGTTTACTCAAAAAAGACAATACCCTTTAAAAACCATAAAATACCAGGTGTTATTTACGCATCAGATTTTGATTACGGACAAATAGGCCATGCTTATTATGATAATGAGTACGCCAATTATTCAGTTTCGTCTGGTAATTATACCCCTTGGAATAGTGGTTGGGCCTACCGAAATGATGGTATGGATATAGAACCAACAACTACAAATACTCTAAATAGTAATGGTTATAACTTAGGTTGGTTATATACAGGCGAATGGGCACAGTATAGCATTAAAGATTTTGAACCAGGTGTTTATTCGGTTAAAATTAGAATTGCAAGCGGAAGCTCAGGTGGATTTATCAAACTACTCACAAACGAATCGGGGCTTACCGAACGAACTTTTGTTGGCCCAACGGGTGGCTGGCAAACATGGAAAAACATGAAAATTGAAAATGTTATTTTAACAGAAGACATGGAGAACTTCCGTTTTTTTATTGACAAAAAAGGCTATAATCTGGCCAGTTTTGAATTTATAAAAGAAGAAAAAGAAACCACTTCTGTTACTTCTGTTTTCACTCATGCTAAAACAGTTAATGAACAAACAATTGAATTCAACGCCAATAAACCCTTTAAAAGCACAGAAAATCCAAACATTACTGTTTACGCCAATAATAAGGAGCTAACCATAGAGTCTGTACAAATAAACCCTGAAAATAACAGGGCTGTTATTGTTAAAGTTAACGAGGTGCTTAACTATTTGCAAGAAATAACCATAAGCTTTGATGGTAACAATATTGGGTGTTTTGATGGCACTAACTTAACTGAGTTTGAAAAAGAGCCCGTTAGTAACCAACTACCAATAGTTCATCAACTACCCGGAAAAATTGAAGCTGAAGATTTTAATAACCAATCCGGAATTGAAATGGAAGAATGCCAGGACGAAGGAACTGGATTTAACCTTTCGTATCTTGACCAAGGTGATTATGCAGAATACGAAATCAATGTTACCGAAGCTGGTAAGTACATGGTCAATTTCAGAACAGCATCTCCATCGGCAGGTGGCGGTGTAAGAATCCAATTTATAAATGATAATGGAACTCAGTTTAATGAAACAATAAACTTTGAAGCCACAGGCGATTGGCAAAATTGGGAAACTACATCAAAGTTATACGACCTTCCGGTAGGTAGATATTTAATGAAGGTAACCATTACGCGCAGCTTGTTTAATATTAATTGGATTAGCTTTTCGGTACCAAATGCATTAATCGAATCAGAAACTATAAACTTTTCGGTATTTCCCAATCCAAGTAAAGATCAAATCGTTGTAGCTTCAAAAGAAAACATTGCCCAAGTAATAATTTTAGATATTTATGGTAGAGAACTCTTTAAATTTAAACCCGCCGAAAACAAACAGCAGTTGCCAATAAATATATCAGCTTTGGCAAAAGGCCAATACCTAATTATTACCAAACAAACTACAGGCACCATAAGCAGCTGTGGCTTTGTAAAAAACTAGAAAAACCATAATTATAATACTTTGAAAAGTACACTATTAACACTTTCAGCAGCTTTTTACCTTGTATTTATTACAAGCTGTAATAAGCCTAAAATATCGTGGGCTGAAAAAAAGGCCGATAGCCTAGTGGCCATTATGACCTTAGAAGAAAAAATTGGTCAAATGAGCCAAGTGAGGCATTTTGCAGATATGCAAGACGGCGATGTTAAAACTAAGTTTATAGGTTCGGTAATACATACCGATGGGCCCACCCCCGGCGAAACCGCCGAGCAATGGCAACAAAAAATGAAAGCGCTGCAAGACGAAGCCCTTTCAACTCGGCTTG
>JBMYOR010000756.1:0-1851 GCA_049599535.1 Bacteroidia bacterium
GAACCAATCATACGCCTTATTTACCTTTACAGCATTGTGCAATGGCAAGGTATAAAAACCCTGTTTGGTATGATTGTAGGGGGTTATAACAAAACTATTTTTAAGCAGTTTTGGATTAAAAGATTGGTGATTTTGCAGCTCGCCAATTACGGCTGTAAAATCTGATTGGTTGGGGTAGCTCCAAATTGCAATTGCCATAAATAATCAATAGGCCAAATTTAAGTCGGCTCACCTACTTTTGCTTTTATTAATGCGAGTTTTTGGTAAAATATTGCTGTTTGGCGAATATGCTATTCTTGATGATAGCAATGCACTAGCAGTACCTTCTACAAATTATTTTGGAGAACTAAAATTGAATGCTAACACACCTTTACAGTTAGATTCACATGTACACTTGCTTTCTTTTGCTAATTTTTTGGAGACTAAGTTTCAGCCGTATTTTGACATTACAAGCCTTGAAGCTGATCTACATCAAAAGTTATATTTTGATTCTAATATTCCACAAGGTTATGGTGTAGGCAGTTCGGCCACTGTAGTTGCTGCTTTTTTAAAACGATATGGCAAAGCCATACCTGAAACACTAGAAAAAAAGAAGGCGCTATTTGGCGACATTGAATCTCATTTTCATGGTAAAAGCTCAGGGCTTGATGTAATGGTTTGTTATGAAAACGCTCCGGTTTTAATTCAAAATTCAAGGCTTAAAATTGAGCATTCGGTACATGAGAATGATTACTGCAAATTTGAGCTGATTGATACGAAGGAGATTGGCTTAACTTCTGAATTGGTTAATGAGTTTAAAGGGCAAAATTCAAAGTTTAAAGAGTGTTTTAGAAAAGACTATGTCAATTCTACAAATCGTGCAATAGATTATTTTTTGATGGGAAATGAAGCAAAAATGTTTGCCGAAATGAAGAAGCTTTCACTCTTCGCTTTTGAGCATATGCCTTTTACAATTCCTGACTCTTTTAAACCCCAATGGGAAGCGAGCTTAAATGATGAAAATACTGTCATGAAGCTTTGTGGATCTGGTGGTGGTGGGTTTGTGCTACGCTATGCGCTTGGCGGTTAAAAGGTTAAAATGGCTTGGGTTAAAAAGTTTAGAGTTTCTTGTTTCTAATCGAACAAAGGTTAAATCAAAATTGAATCACCGAATTTTTCTATAAACCTTTGAGATGCCCTTTTCTAAATCAATTACAGCAAACCATTTTAGCCCTTCATCAAAAAAAAGTAAGTAAATACATTCTGAAGTTTTGAACTCAAATAATCTTTTACGATTCCCCGTTTTTGTACCTCTAAAAAATTTAATTCACGTCCAAAACTTGCGTAAGGCTCTGTATTTGCCCCATCCCTAACCCTAACACAGGTGGAAGAGAACTTGTTCTTCCGCCTACGGGGGAAGTTAGAAAAGGGGCAAACAAATGCGCGCATATCTATTTGTTTGGTTGTGGCATGATTGCGGGGAATCATTTTAAAATTTCAGCAAAAAAGCGCAAAGCAATCAGTTTTTTATTGATTGATTAAGGATTTTGCCCTGTTTAGTTTAACATTGAATCCTTACACAAAAATCTATTTGATGAAAATTAACATAAACCAAAAGCTTGATTTAATTAATGAATATTGGAGTCCCAAAATAGTAGGACAGTTAAATGGGCAGCATGTTAAGCTCGCCAAATTAAAAGGTGAATTTGTTTGGCATTATCATAGCAATGAAGATGAACTGTTTATGGTAATTGAAGGTGAGTTAACTATTGAGTTTAGAGATAAAACAGTAACTCTAAATCCTGGTGAGATTTGCATAATACCAAAAGGAGTTGAACATAAACCTGTCGCAAAAAAAGAGTGTAAAATTTT
>JBMYOR010000757.1:0-1849 GCA_049599535.1 Bacteroidia bacterium
TCGAATCTGGTCGGCGCCTCAAAAAAAAGCCCATTCAAATTATTGAATGGGCTTTTTTTATATTAATCGGGCTAATTTTTGTTAGCTTAATTATTTAATAAGTATAGGTAACGTGCAAGGTTAGTTTTGTGCGTTTAGTGCCACTTACTAGGGTAATGGTTTCAGGAAAGTTTTTGTACAAACCATTAAATTTTGTTGAAACACTACTAATAAATTCAAAGATCACGTTAAAGTTATCATCAAAATCATAATCAACTACTTCAAAAGTTACATCACTTTCCATGTCTCGTAGTTTAAAGTTACAAGGTATTTCAAGAGCCATGCTACCATCGGCGTTTTCGTGCATTTGATTTACTAAATCTGTAGGTTCAAAATATTTGTTGGTAATATCATATACTCTCATTGTAATATCACCTTTAGAGCCATCATCCTCATCATCCCATTCTTTAGAACCATCCATAGGGCTAAATTTTTCAATTACCATTTTGCTCACGTTAATTGAATAAGGAACCGCTTCATCGGCGCAAAGTGGACCAGTCCAACCTGCATCACAATCGCATTTGCCTTCGTTATTGCAATCACCATTTACACATTCTACGGTTTCGCAAGGGTCACTGCCGCAAGAGTTAAGTAGTGGAATACTGAATACAAGGGCTGTTAGAATAGTTAAGTACTTCATAAAAGGAGTTTTTTTTCAAATATAAATTAGTGAGACCAATCAAAATCATTGATAGAAATAATACATGAAGTAAGTAATAGGATACTTAGTTCAATATCATTTTTATGTGTCATTTCTACCACCTGATGCAAATGCCTTGTTGGTATTGAAATTGCTCCCGCTATTGCTCCATTTTTACCCATTCTTTGTAAGCCCGCTGTGTCTGTTCCGCCGGCAGTGAGTATTTCAAGCTGGTATTCAATTCCGTTAGTTTTTGCAACTCCTTTCATGTACTCAACCATTCTGTAATCGCATATAGTCATTGCATCCATTACTTTAATAGCGGTGCCTTTACCAAGTTCAGTTACTTTTTCTTGAGGCTTAGCGCCAGGTAGGTCATAAGCAATTGTAGTATCAAGTGCAATTCCAAAGTCTGGGTTAATTTGATGAGATGCAACATTTGCACCTCTAATACCTACTTCTTCTTGAACAGTAAATACTGCGTAAAAGTCATATGGTATGTTTTTATCTTTTAATGATCTAAGGGTTTCAATTAAAATATATACGGCCACTCTATTGTCAAGTGATTTTCCGTTTACACAGTCACCCATTTCAATTAATTCACGCTCTCGCGTAATAGCATTGCCAACTTCAATGTGCTTAATCACCTCGTCATAAGGCATACCTAGATCAATAAAATAATCAGAAGTTTTGGCAACTTTATTTCTTTCATCGGCAGACATTACATGAATTGGCTTTGAACTCATAACGCCAACTACATCTTTTTTGCCGTGAATAATAACACGCTGTGCTGTAAGTGTTTTGGGGTCAAAGCCTCCAAGTGTGTTAAAATAAACAAAGCCTTCATCATCAATATAATTTACCATAAACCCAATCTCATCCATGTGGGCTGCACTCATTACTTTTTTGTTAGAGCTATCACCTTTTTTAATGGCAATTAAATTTCCAAGATTGTCAATTGAAAATTCATCAACAAGATCTTTAATTTCAGATTGAATTAAGTTTCTGATACGTTTTTCATAACCAGGGGCACCTGGTGTTTCTGAAATATTTTTAAGTAAATTAAAATTGAATGGCATGTAAAATATTTTGTGAGTGCAAAGGTAATTTGATTTTTTAGGTATAAAAAAAGCCCTTTTTCAATTGAAAAAGGGCTTTAAGTAAATCTTA
>JBMYOR010000758.1:0-1845 GCA_049599535.1 Bacteroidia bacterium
AATGAAATTGAAGATGCCATTTTTATGGGTAACTTAATAACTTGAGTTAACAAGGGTATCATAATAACTCCCCCTCCCAAACCTGAAAGCGCACTTACAATCCCTGAAAGGGTACCTATTAAAGCAATTCCCTGATATGAAACCTTAGTGCTTGCATTCGTATTCTCTTTATTTTTTCGAATCAACCTTAGAAAGAAAAACAACAGTAAAAACACAAAGAACACTGTGAAATTTCGCTTATTATACCAATCAAATTGGGTTATGGAAAAAGTAATTATCAAGGCAGCAATAGAACCTGGTATTGCGCAATAAAGCACTTCTTTAAGATGAAAAGCTTTTAGCTTCCGGTTTTTTAAACTACTGCTAAGACCCGCGAAAAAAGTTGCAAAAATCGAATTTGAAATCAAATATCTTGGCAATTCATCGGCATGTAATTGAGCACCCTCAAAATAAACACTTAATACGAAAATGAAAATTAAGCCACCGCCAACACCTAATAGGCCAGCTATAAAACCGCCTACTATACCTGCTATACCCAATAAAACATATTCCAAATGCTAAGGATTTAGAATTTTGTTATACGTTGTAGTGTTGTTTATAATTGAAATGGCACTTTTTATGTCAGGATCGTTTTGCAGCGCACCTTCTGCCTTGCCCCTTCTGTAATAATAACGTTCTAAAATTTCTTGCTTTAGCAATTCACGAACTTGCTCCTTTTCAGCATCAAAATCATCATTTTTTAATTCATTTAAAAACGATTTCAATTCATTGATTTCTTTGGCAATTTGCACCGAATCCGTTCCCGAAAGCGTTTCAGCTACTCGCTCAAGTTTTCTCTCGGTACCTGTGGTATAACTAAAATCTGTTTGGCTTACAAAAGCCTTAAACTCCGCTAATTCTGCATCGGTAATAGTAAAGTCAGAAGGTTTGGCAATTGACTCGTGTTGGTAGTAGTACTCTGTGGCATAATCAAAAATTAGTTTCTCATTAACCAACTGCTTTATAAAAGCAGATTTAGAATCATTGGGTACTTCAACATCAGGCATTACACCCGCACCGTCAAAAACGGTTCTGCCACCCATGGTTTTAAACTCAGTAATTAATGAATCAGCTACTTCGGGCACCTCACCATCGGCGTTTCTCATAGCATAGTCTAGCCTTTGAATACATCTACCCGATGCTGTATAGTATTTTGATGTAGTAACCTTTAGCTGAGAGTTATAGGTGAGCGATTGAGTAATTTGAACTAAACCTTTGCCGTACGAATTTCTGCCAATAACCACTCCCCTGTCATAATCTTGAATCGACCCGCTTACTATTTCGCTTGCCGACGCCGAACCACCATCAATTAGCACTACAACAGGAATTTCTTCATCATAGGGCCTTTTGTAGGTTTTGTATTCTCTTGAATGGTTTTTGTTTTTACCCTTTGTACTTACCACCAAATTATTGGCATCAATAAAAAGGTTTACTATGTCAACAGCTTCTTTTAATAAACCACCAGGGTTGCCACGCATATCGAGCACAAATTTGGTCATGCCGTTATCTTTAAGCTCATCCATTTTCTCTTTAACTTCTTTGGCGGCATCCATTCTAAAGTTTTCGAATTTCACATAGCCTACATTATCGGTTATCATCCCAAAATAGCTTACGTTATCGATTTTTACCTCTGCCCTTTTAAAATCGACAACTTCTATTTTACCCTGTCGGCTATACTTAATGCTAACCTTGGTATTTTCTTCACCCTTTAAAATCTCACTCATTTCGTCAACACTTTTACCGTCAAGGCTTTTGCCGTCAATTGCCAAAAGCACATCACCAGCAACCAGTCCAGCAGCTAGCGCA
>JBMYOR010000759.1:0-1841 GCA_049599535.1 Bacteroidia bacterium
TAAAATTTAATTCAAAATTATCATCACATTTTGTAACATTTTCAAATTTTGATTTACATTTATTATTAAATAGTTTTATTATTGATTCATCAATTGTGGATATAACCGAAATACTAGAAACAAGAAATAAACTAAAACAAAACGTAACTGAGCTTGAAAAACTAACCACTGAGCTAGATCATTTGGTATATCGCACAAGTCATGATTTACGCACTCCAGTGGCGTCTTTGCTCGGGTTACTTGAGTTGTTGCGCCTAGATGATGATCCAAACCCTAAAAAATACATGGATTTGTTTCAAGGGCAGTTAATACGCTTAGATCAAATTATTAGAGACATAATTAACTATAGAAAAATAGCCAAAGTAGGTATGGTTATCGAAACCATAGATTTAGAACTTATTATATACGAAGTTTTAAAAGACAACGAATTTACTCAAGGTAGTGCTAAAGTAGCAAAGCACGTTGAGTTTAGCGATGATTGTAAATCGAGCATTAAACTTGATAAATTTAGTCTCAATATATTACTAAATAACCTTATTTCAAATGCCATTAAATACTCAGATCTTACTAAAGATGAACCTTACATTAAAATAGTAGCCAGTTGCAATAGTGAATTTGTTACCATATCAGTAATCGATAATGGTATAGGAATTAGTAAAGATCAGCAAAATAAGGTATTTGATATGTTTCATAGAGCTACCAACAAAAGTTCAGGATCGGGCTTGGGCTTGTTTATTTTAAAAGAAGCCGTGGTTAAAATGAAAGGTGAAGTAGAACTTACAAGCGTTGAAGGAAAGGGGAGTACGTTTACCGTAAAATTACCCAACAGGGCATAATTGTATATCGTATCGCCTTTAGAAGTTTGGTGGTGGTTACCTTCGCACCAAATTTTAAAACAAAACAATGGCAACTGGATTTTTTCATGTACCCGATGCTATAAACGAGCCGGTAAAAGGCTACGCGCCAGGTTCAGCTGAGCGTAACGAATTGCAGCAAACTCTTAAAGAATTACAACAAGAAGTAATTGAAATACCAATGGTAATTGATGGAAAAGCAGTTACCACAGGTAATAAGGTAGATATATTTCCGCCACATAACCTACAACATAAGGTAGGAGAATACCATAAAGGTGGTGCTGAGCAAGCAAAGCAGGCTATTGATGCAGCCATGGCGGCAAAAGCTGAGTGGGCAGCTACACCGTGGGAGCATAGATTGTCAATTTTTATGAAAGCCGCCGAGTTGTTGGCAGGCCCTTGGAGGCAAAGAATAAATGCTTCAACTATGATTGCTCAGTCAAAAAATGCTTTTCAGGCTGAAATTGATGCAGCGTGTGAGCTTATTGACTTTTGGAGATTTAATGTTGAATTTGCAGCCGAAATGTATAATGAGCAGCCTATTTCAGATCCAGGAATGTGGAACAGATTAGAATATCGTCCGCTAGATGGTTTTGTATTTGCCATTACTCCATTTAACTTCACATCAATTTGTGCTAATTTAGGTACTGCGCCTGCAATGCTAGGTAATACAGTTGTTTGGAAACCAAGTGACGATCAAATTTACTCAGCTCATTTCTTAATGCAGTTGTTTAAAGAAGCAGGTCTACCTGATGGCGTAATCAATATAATTTATGGCGACGGGCCAGAGATTGGTGATGTTATATTTAATCACAAAGATTTTTCGGGTTTACATTTTACGGGGTCAATCGGTGTGTTTAAGCATTTATGGAAAACCATTGGAACCAACATTGATAAATACATTTCATACCCAAGAATAGTAGGAGAAACTGGTGGCAAGGATTTTATTATAGCACATGAAAGTAGCGATGCCAAAGCAGTAGCTAC
>JBMYOR010000760.1:0-1837 GCA_049599535.1 Bacteroidia bacterium
CAGCGTGCAAATACAATTCATTTGCGTGAACAAAGGTTCCTAACAATAATGAGCCAATTGAAATTAGCAGCAGTTTCATATTATCTCGTTTTATCAAGTCTATAAAAGGACGTGTAACCAACGCCAATCCAAAACCAATTTATATTGTCAAAGGTGGTGTTGTTTTGTTTATCGTAAAGCGACCTTAAATAATTCAATTCTCCGTACATTTACCATCGGTAACCTAAGGGGTATTTTAATTTATTTCCGATACCAAAAAAATAACGGTCAATAGTAGTACAGTGGCTATAAAAGTCAGAGAAACAATACTGCCCCTTTGCCAAAGTAGGCATAATAGCAAACTCTATTCTACCGAGATAATTTTCGGCAGGTAACTTAAAGCGGAAGCCATATTGCAAGCTATTTAACGAGAAAGTTTGGGGTGAGTAATAGCGTTCTATTGAAGCGATGTATAAATATTGGTAGCTCAAGGTGTGCCTTTTACCAACATTTAGGTTTAAGCCAAACTTTTGCCCAAACTCTAGCTGATAAATATAAAAACCTGACGCATCAGTATAGCCGTGCATTTCAGGCGAAATATGGTATTCAAAATCAACTGATACTTGCGTTTTTTCCTGACCATACATTTTATTGATGCCCAAAGCCAAAACAAGAGTGAGTGCCCACTTAAAACCTAATGCATTTAACTTTATCATCGTTTTTTAATGAGCCCAAAATACTATTTCAATGTGCGTATTAGAAATTTGCTATGAGTATTAACATTCTTGAAGCTAAAAAATTTCTATTGACTTTTACTTTTAACTAAAGCTCTCTTTTTGATTTTATTATTCGTTTGGCAATTCCTACGTTGAGCTGCAATGGTGTATGTTTAGAAATTTGGCTTTGAATTGGTTGGTCATTAAGTTGCCATGCAATACCCAGTTCAGGTAAAGAAACTAAATTGACAGAAGCTTGACAAAAAGCTTTGTACTTACCTCCCTTTTTTAACCAAAACGTTTTTGCGTATCTAAAATGCAAACCTGCTCCTAAAGCACTTTCTCCTAATTCGCTATAATGTATTGTCCAATTAATACGATGAGGAAAATTTGCAAAAGTGGACCCTTGCGATACTTCAAATACATTCCAATAATCGGCACTTGCTAAAATGCATAATTCATTAATCGACTTTTTCTTCCGTTTGTGGTAAATCGTTTTACCAGTATACAGCGAAAAATGAGCATATCCATTACCTGATCTCAATTGATAATAATAATCGTCGGTTTTTTCGCCAATGGCTACTCTTGAAAATAGCGCATTATATTCAACACCCAAAAAGTATGACTTACGTTCATTGCCCAATTGATACTCTAAACCAAAACTCCAATTGTGCATGGGTTTAAAGTGGCTTGCCCAACTCCACTGAGCAACTGATTTATTAATACCAAAATCAGCGTGCAAATACAATTCATTTGCCTGAACAAAGGTTCCTAACAATAATGAGCCGATTGAAATTAGCAGTAGTTTCATATTATCTCGTTTTATAAAGTTTATAAAAGGACGTATAACCAACGCCAATCCAAAACCAATTTATATTAGCAAAAGTGCTTTTGTTTCTTTTATCATAAAGCGACCTTAAATAATTCAACTCTCAATGTATATATCATTGGTAGTTCAATGGAAATTTTGATTTAATTCCAATTCCAAAAAAATAACGATCAATAGTAGTACAGTGGCTGTAAAAGCTGGAGAAACAGTACCGCTCTTTTGTCGCAGGGCGTCTGAAACCGCCTATTACTTATCAAAAACATTGGAGTTAATTCCATCGGATTGAATCGTGGTATCATTCCCGATACCCATT
>JBMYOR010000761.1:0-1837 GCA_049599535.1 Bacteroidia bacterium
TTATCAGATTACACCGTTACCGAAGCTGGTTTTGGTGCTGATTTAGGCGCAGAGAAATTCTTGGATATTAAATGTGTAAGCGCTGGTTTAAAACCAAGTGCAGTAGTAATTGTAGCTACAATTAAAGCATTAAAGTATCACGGTACTGGCGATCTTAAAAACTTGCAAGAAGAAAACGTAGAAGGCGTAAAAGGTGGGTTAGAAAACCTTGAAAAACATATTGAAAATGTAAAAGGATTTGGTTTACAGCCTGTTGTTGCCATTAACAAGTTTATAACCGATACTGATGCAGAAGTAGAAGCTGTAAGAGCAAAATGTGAAGAGCATGGTGTAAAGGTTGCGGTTGCTGAAGTTTGGGCAAAAGGTGGCGAAGGCGCAACTGACCTTGCCGAACTAGTAGCCGAAGTAGTAGATAACGCCGAAGCAGGCTTTACTCCAACTTACGATTGGGATTCACCAGTAACCGAAAAAATTGAAGCCATTTCTAAAAAGATTTATGGTGCTGACGGTGTTGAATTCACTGCTCAAGCCAAAAAAGATTTGAAAAGAATTGCAGCTTTAGGTCTTGAAGGATTGCCAATTTGCATGGCCAAAACTCAAAAATCGTTGAGCGACAACCCTGCTTTATTGGGTAGGCCAACTGGTTTTAACATTACCGTAAGAGAAATTGAAGTTGCAGCAGGTGCTGGTTTCTTAGTGCCAATTACTGGCGATATGATGCGCATGCCAGGGCTACCTGCAACACCAAGCGCCGAAGCCATTGATATTGATGAAGAAGGAAATATTTTAGGATTGTTTTAAAATAGCTTCTATTCCAAAATAGACAAAAGCCCCGATTCATTTGAATTCGGGGCTTTTTGTTTTTATAGCCTAATTCAACTGCCTTGGGCAATCACAATTATTCGCTATTAAAAAACTCAGTTAATTAGCGATTTAGAAAAAGATTTTTTGCCCCCGATTTTATATCAATAAAATATTGACGATATCTCGCTACCCGATAACCCCGTTCTAACTTTCCGCCAACTGGCGGAGCAGAAATTATGCTCTTAACCGTGTAGAAGGATTTTAGATTGTGCAAATGGTGTGTATTTATACATAATCCTTATAATTTGTTTAATTACGGATATGCAATAAAGGATTTGAACAATTGATAATTTCAAAATTGGCTGAGCTCTATTTTTCTTATGATTGGAAATACAATAATCAAATTATTAAATAATCAACAATTAAAAAAAAATAGTTTGTGAATGACCAAAGTCACCGTTTAAATTCCTGATTTGCATCAAGTTTGCTACCCTTAGCATATAACTCTACTCACATGAAAATTAAAATTACTGACACAAAGGGGCAAGTTGTGGACGAAACTGCTGTGTACTCAACCAATCACTATTTAATGCTACTCAGTAAGCTTGAAAAGAAGAAAACTTATACCGTAGATTTTATTGAAGGTGGTAAAAAATACAGCAGAACGATTGTAAGGTAGTGCGTTAAATACTTTGAAAAACTTTCCCAAAATTACACACTTGCAATAAATAAATCATCTTTGCCATTACCCCATTATGGCAAAGGAATTTATTAAAAAACTGCTCTTGTGGTTCAAGAGTTTATCAAAGGCGAAACAAATTATTGTAGCAGGCTCAGCAGGTAGCTTGGCTTTTGTACTACTATTTTATTTCCTTATTTTAATAGGGCTGTTTGGTGCAATACCCAATAAGCGCGATTTAACCAACCTTGAAGCCTTACAGGCCAGTGTTATTTATGATCAAACCGGAGAAAAGCTAGGAAAAATATTTGAAGTAAACCGAACTTATGTAAAATACGACACCTTACCTACCAA
>JBMYOR010000762.1:0-1829 GCA_049599535.1 Bacteroidia bacterium
TATTTTAAGATACAGCTTTTAGTTTTTTAAGTTTTGTTTTACTTAGCTTTTCTTCTGCGTAAGATTTAGTTACACTAAACTTTTTAGTCTCACTTCCTGGTAGCTCAAACATTGCGTCTGTTAAAATCTCTTCACATAAACTACGTAAACCTCTAGCTCCTAACTTTAAATCAAGCGCCTGCTGAGCTATAAAATTAACTGCATCATCTGTAATTGACAGCTCAACACCTTCCATTTTAAACAATAGCTCGTACTGTTTCGAAAGTGAATTTTTAGGCTGAGTCATTATTTGAACTAAAGAGTCCTTATCTAAAGGATTTAAATAAGTTAAAACCGGAAGCCTTCCTAAAAGCTCAGGAATTAAACCAAACTTTTTAATGTCTTGATGCATGGCAAATTTAAAAGGGTTATCTCCTTTGTATTTTTCATCATCAGCACCGCCAGCTTTAAAACCAATTGCATTGGTATTTAGCCGTCTTAAAACAATTTCATCAAGCCCATCAAAGGCGCCACCGCAAATAAAAAGAATATTCTTAGTGTTTACGGCTACCATATTTTGCTCAGGGTGTTTTCTACCACCTTGTGGCGGCACATTAATTACTGACCCTTCAAGCAACTTTAACATAGCTTGCTGAACTCCTTCTCCAGAAACATCTCGAGTTATTGATGGGTTTGCACTTTTACGTGCAATCTTATCTACCTCATCTATATAAACTATGCCACGTTCTGCAGCAGGAACATCATAATTAGCTGATTGAAGTAACCTTGTAAGAATGGTTTCAACATCTTCTCCTACATAGCCAGCCTCAGTGATTACGGTAGCATCGGCAATACAAAATGGAACGTTTAAAATTTTGGCAATAGTTTGGGCAAGTAATGTTTTTCCTGTACCCGTTTCGCCAACCATTATAACATTCGATTTAGCAATTTCTACATCAGAATCACCCTTTTGAAGCTCATGGTTTACACGTTTAAAATGATTGTATACAGCTACCGATAGTACTTTTTTAGCTTCTTGTTGACCAATGATATACTCATCTAGAAATTGCTTAATTTTTCTAGGTGTATATAAGTTTGGCTCAAGATCTTTGGTACTTGACCGGGTTTGCTCAGCGTTTACTATTTTATGCGCTTCATTTACACATGAATCACATATGTAGCCTTCTTTCCCTTCAATTAAAAGGGTAACTTCTTCTTTGTTTCGCCAGCAGAATGAGCAATACTCGTTTTTAACCATAAGTTACTTGTTACGTTCAAGTACTTCATCAACCATTCCGTAAGCCTTGGCTTCAGCCGAAGTCATCCAGTAATCTCTATCAGAATCTTCTTTAATCTTCTCGTAGGTTTGGCCTGTGTGCTCAGCCTCAATTCTATATAGCTCGTCTCTTACTTTTATAGTCTCTTTTACGGCAATCTCCATATCTGAAACCTGACCTTGGGTACCGCTCATGGGTTGATGAATCATTATTCGACTATGCTTTAAGCATGAACGCTTACCTGCTGCTCCTGCACATAATAATACCGCCGCCATAGAAGCAGCTATTCCGGTACAAATTGTGGCCACATCAGGATTAATATACTGCATAGTATCATACATCCCTAAACCAGCATAAACAGAACCACCTGGACTATTTAAATAAATTTGAATATCTCTACTCGAATCAGCTGACTCTAAAAATAGTAATTGAGCTTGAACAATATTGGCTACTTGATCATCAATCGGCAGACCTAAAAATATAATCCTATCCATCATTAGTCTTGAAAAAACATCGATGCTTGTAGCATTTAGCTGACGCTCTTCAATAACATTTGGGGTAAGGTTTGTAATC
>JBMYOR010000763.1:0-1829 GCA_049599535.1 Bacteroidia bacterium
AGACCATCATTATTTGATGTAAATGGAAGATGTAATTCAGTACAAACAACAGGAACATTAGATCCAATTATATCAACAAGATCATTTTATTATGAATGTATTTCACCAACAGAATTATCTTATACTACTTGTCAAGATTTAAATTGTCAATACTTGTATAACTACTGTTTATGATCATTCTACATTTGATGGAACATTTCGTTAAGCCAAAATAAAAACTATGGCCAAATAGAGCGCGTCTTGTACTAACTTACTCATCTTCTTGTTCTTTATCGTCTTTTAACTGATTAATGTTTTTTACTTTTAAAAAGTACTTGTCTTGATTTAAGGCAGTTTCAATTCCACCCAGCCCCTCAATAATATTGCTCATTTGCAGTATTAATTGGCTTACCTGAGCATCTTTACCTAAGCCTTTTATTTTGTTTGATTGTGCAAAAGTTGATTTAATACTTTGCCAACGATTAATTTCTGTTTCATCTAACTTGTTATATATCTCTTTAAATTTAAGTAGATTGGCTTCAGCATGGCTAGTAAGTGTTTGGCTTTCGTTTTCGTAATGAGAAAGAATTAGCGTTTGCAACTCTTTATCATTCATTATTGTAGCCACTTTTTCGGCCAGCTTATTCATGTTTCGGTATGAGCCCTGAAGTTTAAAAGGTGGTTCAGTTCTAAACTCATCACTTTGAGCAGCTGAGGCAATGTATTGCTGGTTAACATCAAAAACTACATTACGTATTAAGAGTAGTTTTTTAAGAACAGTAACATACTCATTTACTTCTTCGGCACTATGATTGGTTTCAAATTCAATACCTTCTTGGCTATCATTTTTGGCAATTTTAATCATTGAATAAACATCTTTTTGGCTTTTGCTGGCCAGCTTGGCTAAAACGGCATTTGATGTTAAGGCGTTTTCAATATAGCTCAGTTTAAAGGCTTCGTCAGTGTCGCCAATTATGTCACCCAAATTATAAATATCGGCTCTGTTGGCCAACATGTCGGGTATTTGAAATTTATCACCACTCTCGGTATAAGGGTTTCCGGCCATAACCACCGCAACCTTTTTACCGCGGAAATCATAAGTTTTGGTTTTGCCTTTATAAACGCCTTCTATTTTTCGTGTGGCATCGCAAAGCGAAATAAACTTTTGTAAAAACTCCGGATGACAGTGTTGAATGTCATCAAGATAAATCATAACATTATCACCCATTTCAAAAGCAAGATTTAGCTTTTCGAGCTCTTGTTTGGCAGCGGCATTCTTAGCTTCACTTGGATCAACAGATGTTACGCTATGCCCAATAGCAGGGCCATTTATTTTCATGAAAATAATTCCCAAGCGGTTGGCAATGTATTCCATTAAAGTAGTTTTACCGTAGCCGGGAGGGGAGAGTAAAAGCAAAAGCCCCATTCTGTCAATTCGCTTGTTTTCGCCCGCCGTGCCAATTTGCTTGCTCAGATTATCGCCAACAATGGGCAGGTATACCTGATCAATAAGCTGATTTCTCACAAAACTGCTCATTATGCGTGGCCTAAACTCTTGCAGCCTAATATCTTCTCTAAACTGCTCAACTAGTTGATGCTTTACTTCTTGAAAATGATGAAAAGCAGGTACAGTTTGATGGCTGAATTTTCTGAGGCGGGTAATAAAATCGTTGTAATTAAGGTGGTAATTTCCATCCTGAATTAATGAATGCTCTCCTTGCAAACCTTCAAGGTTTAAATGCATTGGAGTGCTAATTACCAAGTTTGGTTTATATGAATTTGAAAATATGAGATGTGCAGTTTCTTCAACAATATTTTTAAATTCTGAAAGCTTGTTGTTGTCAATAAAG
>JBMYOR010000764.1:0-1823 GCA_049599535.1 Bacteroidia bacterium
AGTTTATCACCCAGTCCAAATTCCTGTTGGTTAAAAAGTCCTACAATAAAAGCTTCTGCCGCCTTGGGCATAAAAAACCGTAGTTCAAGATTAATCTCTCTTGTATTCACATAAAAGCGGTCGCTCTTGGGAATGGGTTTTATGCCACTACGGCCAAAATCAAGCTTTGAAAAAGTGAAGTGTTTAAAGCGCTTGCCTTTTAATTGATAGCCTTCATCATGCAGAAAACTGGCAAAATCTTGATCCGCCTTTGCAATCGTCTTATAAATAAAGGCTGAAAGCGGGTATTGGTAGTTGTAGGTAAGTATGTTGCCCTTAAGTACTTCAATGCGTAACCTTATAATCATTCTTTCGTTAGCTTATTTTCTCAAAACTATAATGGGGGTATGCAAACATGTTGCGCACCTAGTTATTATTCAGCAAGGTAATGGCTCATGCTGTTAATCAAAAAAAAATATTTTACCTGTAAAAAAAAGGATAATTGCAATCACCCAAATGGGTGATATTTGTTCGATTACGAGCAAAAGTCCTACTCGGTAAAAACCAAGTAGGACTTTTATTACAACAATGATTTTAAATAAAAAGGGATATCGCCTGTTGCCACACAAAATTAAAAATGTGTCGAATTGCTTGAGAGAGCAGATAAATGTTGAATCTACGCTTGTTGCAAATGATTATAATGGCTTGCTACAGATCAGAATCCTATGGAATGAATTCGATAGGATTGAATTGTGGCATTATTGCCGATACTCCTTTTTAATTAAGTATTAATTTTTGAGTGTAACCTTCAGAATTTATGATATAATAAACTCCTTTTTGCAGATTTGAAATATCAATAATATTATTATTTTCTACATATTTTATAAAAGCGCCCTTTGCATTATAAATTTTGTAGTTGTCAAATTGATTGGTCTTTAATATTGAATTTAAATTGCACGGATTTGGCCAAAGTTCAAATGCCCCGAATTGATCGGGAGAGCTGTTTAAAGTTGAAGGTTCAAAATTTAGAGTACGGATTTCTGAATAATCGAAAGCACCGTTATAATCAACTTGTTTTAGGCGGTAATAAATGGTCTTGGGTCCAAGTTCTGATGTCCAAAATCTCGAAGACTTGAGACTTAAGTCGTTAGACTCTAGATCAGAATCTATAAATTGATAATCGGTAATATCTAAGGTTGTTCCCTGTCCTTCTACCCTTCCAATTTGCTCCCAACTTCCTGCCACTCCGCTCATGGAGCGTTGAATCTCAAAATAACTATTGTTTTCTTCTAAAGCGGTTTGCCAGTTTAAAATTGCTGAGTTGTTAAAAGAGTTATACTCAACTTCAAAACTTGTAAACTCAACCGGAAGCGCCGAGCCTGCGCTGCCTACGCCAAAATACAAATCGTAATAAGGGCTAAAGTACATATTTGAAATTGTTTTGGTATACGGATCATTGCCGTTGGCCGCAGCAAAAGTTTGATTAAACCATTCACCAAAGCCTTGGTACCAAACCGATAAACTTGAGTTAGTTCGGTCAAAATTGTCTAATTCTTCTGATAAAGGCCATTGCACTTTTACAGTTACACTGCTTGCCAAATTAATTGGGTTTACATGCCATGTTTTGTTCACTGCATTGGCTATATGCAAGCCCGTTTGGGTTTCGGGGTTTGAATATGCACCATTAATCAATCCAACTTCATATTCTCTGTTGTCATAATTTCCTGCTGAAGGAATCGTAATTTCAATGGGTAAATAGGGGTTGTAACCAATTGGAAGATTTCTTGTTGTACCTCTAAGTTGTACCACGTGCAATACACCGCTTCCGTTTATTTTTAAATATG
>JBMYOR010000765.1:0-1822 GCA_049599535.1 Bacteroidia bacterium
ATTAAAAATACTGCTAATACTTGCTGCCATTGGTGTAGTAGTTGGCGGGTCAGTTGTTTATTATGTTTTTAATAAACCACACCGAGATATACAGGGAGAAGCCCCAGCCTTTACCTTAAATGCAGCTGAATTTTACAGCGAGTTTAGTATGGACGAAGAAGCTGGCAATGTAAAGTTTGGCAATCAGGTAATACAAGTAACTGGCCCAATTGCCGATATAAGCTTAAACGGAGCCGAAGCTACAATTACATTAAATGATGATATGGAAGGCATTTCATGCACCTTAGATAGCATGGCAGTAGCTAATAATAAAAGTAAAATTGAAGCCTTAACCGTTGGCAATGAGCTTACTTTAAAAGGCAAATGTGATGGTTTTGATATGATAATGGGCGTAGTTTTAACTAAGTGTTTTTTTATTGAAGAAGAATAATCCTTTTCTAAAAGATGATTAGATTAAAAGTAATTTTTTACAGGATTTTTCTATTCACATTTATAGTTGTGAGTTCGCTTTCTGTTTATTCGTGCAAATCAGGCACCAATAAAATTGAAAGCGAGCTCTATTCTTGCATAATTGAAACATCGGCAAAAAAAGGAAACAATCTTGAGCAAAAGCTTAATGAATACGAGCAGTTGCTAATTAATGCCAATGTGCTCGAAAACGCAACAGGGCAAGCTTATTTTAATTTATATACAACTCTTGCGCAGGGCAGTAAGGTTGCCATACCAGATTATAATCCTGAATTTCCCGAAATGTTTTCGTTTTTAGGCTGCTACATGAAATTGATACAAACTGAAGGTAGCTCTGAAACTAAGTTTATGAAAATTTGGAGCGCAATGCTAAATGCAAATAATAGCAGCAATAAAACACATAGCAAAATTATAATTGAGCACTTAGGGCCCAATGAGTTCGGTTCGCCATTTTACAGAATGGTTTCATTAATCTCGCTATATAACTTTACCAAAATGGGTAAATCTTTGCCGACACAGGCACAAAAAAGTTAGAACAACCTGTTTTCCACATTACAGTTTTTAAATGATTTTTTGCAGGCTTTAAGTCAAGGTAAATTTGTAAAATGTTGTTTCAAAAAAATGCTTCGCTAAAGCCATATAATACATTCGGACTTGATGTAAAGGCAAAAGAGCTTTACACCGTTTTGCAACAAAGTGATTTGATTGAACTTAAAAATAAGGGCGTTTTTGAGCAAAAACATTTAATACTTGGCGGCGGTAGTAATGTGCTTTTAACTTCAGATTTTAACGGTACAGTTGTATTGATAAAAACGCAGGGTAAAAAGAAAATAAACACACAAACTGAAAATTTAGTTGAAGTTGAATTTGCAGCCGGAGAAGTGTGGCACCAATGTGTAATGTGGGCCATTGAAAACAATTATGGCGGGCTTGAAAACTTATCGCTAATACCAGGAACCACAGGGGCAGCACCCATGCAGAATATTGGAGCTTATGGTGTTGAAATTAAAGATACATTTATGAGCCTAAGCGCATTTAATAAAGCAACAGGCAAATTTGAAACCTTTAATAATGCTGCATGTGAGTTTGGCTACCGAGAAAGCATTTTTAAGCATAGGCTTAAAAATCAATATATAATATGCAATGTTAGGTTTGGCTTAACCATTGGCAATCATAATTTAAATACAAGCTATGGTGCCATTGCCAATGTGCTCAATCAAAAAGGAATAATAAATCCAAGCATACAGAATATTTCTGAAGCTGTAATTGAAATTAGGCAATCAAAACTACCCGACCCAAAGCAGATTGGCAATTCAGGCTCGTTTTTTAAAAATCCAATTGTACAAAAAAGTGT
>JBMYOR010000766.1:0-1820 GCA_049599535.1 Bacteroidia bacterium
ATCCCCTGTCGCTGTAGTCTGAATAAAAGGCATCCATATCGCCATCAGAATCAATATCCGCTAGATAAACACTTCCGGGCTCAATAATTGATTGGAAAGTGGTTTGCGCAAGGTTTCCACTACCATTATAGTTTGCATAAATTTTATCATCTTCATAGGCCCGTGCAAGCACATCGATGCTACCATCATTATCCATATCGCCAACACACATTGATGATGCACCATTTACAGTACCCAAACTGTGCTCTATAAAACCCAGTGGTGGCTCTGGATATGCCTTGCTATTACAACGGTAATAAAACACATGTGCCTTGGATAATTTGGTGCCGTTTGTACTTTCAACACTTTTATACACATATACACTCACTTCTTCATTAGGATGAAAATCTGAAGATGGATCAAGTGTGAGTACTGCACCATTTACTGATTTCGTAAATTGTTTGGCACCGCCCATGTTGCCTATAATCTTAATGGAGCTCGAAGTAATGGAGTTTGCATCTACATTCTCAGAGAAGGTAATGGTGATGTTACCAGCGGTATCTACGTAGTTTTTGGCAGCGGTGGGCGTGTGGCTGCTTACATAAAAACCGAGTTCATTGTTTTGGTCGCTCCCTAAAATAAATTGTTGGTTGGCGGTTTCGCCCGTTAAGGTCAAGGTATTGTTGCTTGTACTCAAGCTTGCTCCAGATTCTTCAGTCCATGCCGTAGTACTGTTGCCTGCTCGGCTGCATAAGGCCAAATCACTTTCGCTGCTATAATTAGGATGGCCATCGTAATTGTAAGTTACATTATAATTGAGTGTACTACTTCCCGATACAAACAAACCATAATGGTTTACGCCAGAGACCTTGTCCATGCCACTTGGTGCTTCTAAATAATTAGGGGCATTTTCAATGCTATATACATGCACAGCGTCGGCAGTTCCTGATGCAAAGGCTATAGTTAAGTCATCACCATTTGGGTGGGCAATGTTGAGATCACTGCTCGATGAAGTAATGGTATAATCATAGGTGCTTGCATCACCAATAGGCGCGTCGGAAATAACCTGTTTTGGCCCATTGTGTTGTGTTCCATGGTTGGCATTTCCGCTTATATCCTTGGCACCGTTTTCAAAATTATAGTAAGCTCCTAAACCATTTAAGTTAGGGTGGCTGCCATCTACTTTCTTGCACATATAGTCTTGAATGGTGCTTTGGCTCAGGGCTTCCGTCCAAATTCTAGCTTCATCTAAATATCCATTAAAATAAGTGGCTTGGCTAAAGGCGGCGTCTTCTCCCAATCCCCAACCAAAACCATTGTTTTCTACACTCGTTTCAGGGAATGTTGATGATACCACTTCAATGCCATCTACATACAATTTAACTGCGCCATTGTTGAATGTGGCAGCAATGTGATGCCATTCATTTGATGCAAACCCAGTATTTGCAGCGGATGAATACCATTGATTATCATCTGATTTTACAATAGCCAGACGAACCTTATTGCTTGATATATCGAATGTTATGGCTCCGTCGTCTGTTCCTGAATAGCTACCATCCCACTTTGAAAATATTTTGGTGTAGTTGGTAGAATGCGAGTTTACCCAAGCCTCTAAAGTAAATTCATTTGAAGGTTGTATAGTGTAATGGTCTGGTATTATAACTTGGTCATTACTCCCATCAAACTCCAAACAAGATCCTGAACCTACTTCAGTATTTAATGTATTATCGGGTTCTTCACCAATGCTATTGCCTCCTGTACTCCCTAAAATGAATTCGTTTTGGCTAAGGTTGGTGATGTTTTTAGTAAAAACCGTTCCGCTGGCATTTACCCCAGCATCT
>JBMYOR010000767.1:0-1819 GCA_049599535.1 Bacteroidia bacterium
GATGCGTTCCAGAACATTTTTCATTGCCAAAATATGTTTGGGTAAGTAATTTAAATTTTCAAATGTTATTAAAATCGGCCAGGTGAATAAAAATTCTGAGATTAAACATGAACTTCTGATTGTAAAAAAGCTATCATTACATGACTTAGTATAGCAGACAAATGACCATAACGCTAACTCGTGAATCAATTCGCTTTTTAATATTTCTTATCGAGTTTTGAAGATAATATTATTTGGGCCCACAAACTAACCAAACTTTAAACTTGAAATAAATGCAATTTTTTAACATTAAAATTGTCGATTATTTTAACCGTATTACAAGTTTTAGAAAACACATAAAGATTATAAACAGATCATGGTTAATCTTATTTTGTATGGTATGCTCGTTTGGGTTTGCCGAGGCAGATCAAGTTAATTTAGATTCATTGCAAAACGTTTTGGCAACTAATACGAACGACTCTTTTAGAATGGAAGCCGCCGCCGAAATTGCCCGTTTCTATTCAGATGCTCAACAGAGCGATTCTATTGCCAAGTACTTTGATAAAGCAGCCGAAATAGCGCAAAAATCTGGCTATTTAGAACGCATTGCCAAATTTGTAAGGGAGCAGGGTTACTATTTTTATTTAGGTGGCCATAAAGAATTGGCCTACTTATATATTGATAGTGCAAGGGCCATTTCACGCTCTGCTCAAGATACTCATGGCCTTATTACTTGCCATATACACATGGGAAGAATAGCACAAAAATTCGGAGATCATCCTATTGGAATAGCTGAACTTAGAGCGGGCATTGTTGTATGCAAGGAGGCAAACGACAAACAAAGCGAAGGGGTGATGCTAAACGATATGAGTATGCTGTACGCTCAATTGGCCGATAATGAAACGGCTATTGAGCTCCTTTTACAAGCAGTAAAGGTGAGAGAAGAAATTGAAGATCCATTTGTGGCTACTACTTATACCAACTTAGGCAATGCCTATAAGCGCGAAGAAAACTATGCTGAAGCCCTAATATGGTACCAAAAAGCATTGGATCTGCTAAACACTGAAAGAACTCGAAGAAACCGAATTATTTGCCTACGCAATATGGGCGATACTTACACACGAATGGGGCGTATTAGTGAAGCAAAGGTTAAGTTAAAAGAGTCATTTAATGTAAATGCTAAAATTAGCTATGGGGAGCGAAATTTGGCCATGTACCACTTTTTAATGGGTGATGTTTATCGTAAAGAAAATCAATTAGATTCTGCACAATACTCCTATTTAGATGCATTGCGACTACTAAGAGAAGTAAACGATACACGATTTCAAATTTCTTCAATGGTAAAATTGTCTCAAATTGAAATGGAACGGGCTGAAAACGACCCAAGAACGAAAAATGTATTGTTAACATCAGCTACAAACTATGGAGAAGATGCCCTGACGTTGGCCCAGAAAACAAATAGCTTAGAACAAATTAATAATGCTGCTCAGATACTAATGAAAGTATATGGCGCTTCAAATAATGCATCAAAAGCCATCATTAATGCTGATTTGTATGGTACAACACTCGACTCACTTAAAAGAATTGAATCGTCAAAAAGGGTAGTTGCCTTACAAACCAAATTTGAAGTGGAACGGAAAGAATTGGAAATCACCAACCTTAACCAAAAAACCGAAGCGCAGAAACAAAGCCTAGAACAATCCTTAAAACTACAAGAAAGCCAACAAACTATAATACTACTATTGGTAGTTGGATTGCTTGGTTTTCTGGCACTTTTAATATGGATTTACCGAATCTACATACAAAAGAAAAGGGCCAACACCTTGCTAGAAGTGAAGAA
>JBMYOR010000768.1:0-1817 GCA_049599535.1 Bacteroidia bacterium
GAATGTAAAATTGAATAAATGAAATTTGGATTATCCTTATTAATTGCATTGGGTTTAATTTCTTCATGCGGAGAATCAATTTCAAAGTACACACAGTTTACAATGAATTTTGATCATAAGGTAACCATACCCGCAAATTTGGGAATTACTCTGCCTTTTGATTTTATTACACCTGAAACCGAAACAAACTCAGAGTCTGAGTTTGCAATAAACGATACCAGGAAAGAATTAATTGAAGAAATTTTACTTGAAGAAGCCAAACTAACCATTACATCACCCACCAATCAAACATTTGGCTTTTTAAACCACCTTTATTTGTATATAAATGCAAGTGGGCTTGATGAAGTAATGATCGCCAAAATTGAGAATATTCCTAATAATGTAGGAACCGAATTGAGCCTTGAACCATTAGGCATGGACTTTAAAGAGTACATAAAAAAAGAAGAGTTTACGCTACGAATACAAGCAGTTACCGATAAAATCACCAACCGTGATGTTGATATTAAAATTGAAACACGATTTTTTGTTGATGCCGAAATTCTTGGTCAATAATTGTTTTAATTTGGTATTAGTGCATAAGTTTTAAAGGTTAAATCTGCATTAAACCCGCCATTAAGAGCTTCGTTTAAATAATCAACATTCCATAAACCAATATTTATATAAGCGTTGGCCAAGGCTTCATTTTTGTTTTTCTGGTACCAGTTTTCATACTGAATAAGTGCCCATTTAATATCTGATTCAGATGGGATAAAAGATTTTGCTTTACCAGATGAATATCCACTTTTTAAATAAAAACTTCCGGCACCTGAAACAAAGGAAAACTCCCAATAATTAACCATTCTGCTCAATGTAGAACCTAGGTTCCTGCTACTTGCACAGGTTATAATCGGATTAAATTGCTTTATTATCAAGCCTTCGCGCCTAAAACTACTTGATATGGGTCGCTCTTTAAACTCGGTTTTGAAAAAACTAATTTTGTCATTAACAATAGTAGTTTTAATAAAACTATTCAGCTTTTTAAACAATAAGGCTTGATTAATTCTACCTATGCTTGAGACTACCATTGGTAAACCAAGCTTCTTAATTAAACTGGCACCCTTTGCTTCTATACCATTAGTTTCTAGGTACTTATAATAATCTTCTTTACCACTGGCCCACCATTTTAGCAATGAGTCTTTGTCATTTTTGTAATAGTTATAATTAAAGAGCTGCTTTTTACGCCACTCATTAATATATTTGGTTCTGTAGCTGGTTTTATTTAAAAGCTCGTCAAGCAGCTCGGTGGCCAGTTCAAATTGCTGCTGGGCAAAGCTTACTCCTAACCGGTGTATTCCATTTTGTGAACTTAATTGCCATTTTATACCATAATCAACACATAAATTTTTAAAATCTCGGTATTCATAATTTTCGGTACTACCATGTATCGATGCTTTTAGCCAAGCAGACTCTTCGGCAAAAGCTGTTCCTGCATTTTGGCTTACCCATAGTATTTGAATTGAAACCGGGCCCTGCTTTTTAAAAGTATGTATGTAGTTTGTTGAATCTGTACGTGCATGGGCTGAATTACCAAAAACGAACAGAAAAATTAAAACCAAGCTATTCTTCATTTTCAATAATTTTAAATACTGCTTTTTCTTCTTCTCCTTTTCCAAAAGTTCGCTTGTAAACAAAGTTTATTTCGTTATTTACAGCCTTTGTATCTAAGTAGGCCAATATATCTTTAGCTCTTTTTTCTTTTTTTCGTCTACTCCCCTTGCCATATAATGTTGTTTCAACTTTTTGCCACGATGTTAAATTTAGGATATAGGCAATGTATT
>JBMYOR010000769.1:0-1807 GCA_049599535.1 Bacteroidia bacterium
CGATTTCTATTTCAAAAAAGTTGATTTCTTAGAGTTTATTGCCAAGTTGGGTTAAGTTTACCAAGCTGTTTGTATTGGCTTTATTAGCAGGAGCCTTTATTGGTTTGGGAGCCATTTTCGCAACTACAGTTACTACTAATTCAAATTTATATTGGGGAATGACCAAGTTGATTGGCGGTTTAGCCTTTAGCCTTGGACTCATTTTAGTAATTGTTGGCGGAGCCGCATTATTTACAGGAAATAACCTGATTGTAATTGCTTGGGCAAGTAGAAAAGTGAGCTTAAAAGCAGTTTTTAGAAACTGGGGTATCGTTTATTTTGGAAACATGGTAGGTGCCTTTTCTTTAGCCATACTAATGTTTATTTCGCTACAATACTCGTTTAATAATGGAGCAGTGGGGCTTAATGCATTAAACATTGCAAATGCCAAGTGTGGGCTAGACTTTGTTCAGGCTATTATGCTCGGAATACTTTGTAATATGCTGGTTTGTTTGGCTGTATGGCTTTGCTTCAGCGCTCGCTCTACGATCGATAAAATTTTGGCAATTATTTTTCCCATCACCGGTTTTGTTGCTGCTGGCTTCGAACACAGTATTGCAAATATGTATTTCATTTTTAAAGCATTACTTATCAAATCCTTTGCTCCTGATTCTTTTTGGACTTCAATAGCTAGAACATCTTCTGATTTTGAAAACTTAAACTGGTCAAACTTTTTAATAGGAAACCTAGTACCAGTAACTATTGGTAATATAATCGGTGGTTCCGTGTTGGTAGGTTTTGTGTATTGGTTTGTATACCTTAAAAAGAATTAAGCTATACGTGTAAAGCTTTCTACACTATTTTTTGTTTAATAAATCAAATTGTTTGAGCAAAAACAATTATGAATCATGTTTTATAAAAACCAGCTTAATAATACCGTATAAAAACGGTTAGCTAATACATAAATTTAATTAAAAAGTTTTTTCAATTGTGCGCTGCTAACACTAAGGCAAGGCGTTTTGAAACTCTTTGTAGCGCTTATCAAAACTTGATCCCCCAGAACATGAGCGTTCAATTTTAGCGGCTTTTATCTTTTCTACACGATCGGCCGGGCTAGGGTGCGTACTCAAAAACTCAGGGGTACCACCTGATTGTTGGTTATTAAGCAGTTTTTGAAAAAAACTCGCCGCTCCATCGGCCTTATATGCCGTAGGGCAAAGGTATTTTACCGAATGCGCATCGGCATCAGTTTCATGACTACGGCTAAATTTTAATGATACTAAACTCTTAGCCACTTGCGCAATGGTTGTGCCGCTATTTTCTCCCAAGGCAATCGACGATAAAATTTCAACCCCATAAAGTTTGGTAAGTTGTGCAGTTGAGTGTCTTCTATCAGCGTGAGCAATTTCATGACCTAATACTCCAGCTAGGTCACTTTCATTTTCAAGGTATTTTATAAGCCCAGTGTAAACGTAAATGTAGCCACCAGGGGTGCAAAAGGCATTAAGCGTATTGTCATCATGTATCAAGTAGGCTTCCCATGCAAAATCATCCTTATATTTTACTTCACCACTGTTTAAAATGGTGTTCATCATTCTATCTAAATGCTTGTAAGCAGCAGCATATTTGTTTCTGGCAAGTATTTTATATTCTTTAGGGTTGCCAGCAATTTCGTTTTTAACTTGCAAACCCAGCTCTTTATCTTGGCTTATCGGAAAAATATTTACATTAGAAATTCCAAAAATTAAAGGATGATTAATCATTGGTGTTCGTAGCACCTCTTTGATGTAGTGAAAAGGCAGCACTTATAATATTAATCAATTTTTCA
>JBMYOR010000770.1:0-1802 GCA_049599535.1 Bacteroidia bacterium
AATGGGTGAGACAAAGAGGAGAACATATTTTCTCCTATTCACCAAACTTGCAACTAGATGTTGGCGGGTATATTTTTAAAGGAAAACATAAATATTCTGGCCTTATGTTCAACTCATTTTGGAATTTGAGTATATATTATGATAAAGATTTTGGCGGCTGGTATAATAATAATGGATACTATGATTTGTATAAGCTCTTGCTTGCTCCCCGAGATTTCTTTGGGAAGAGTAATTTTTACTGGGAAATAAAATTTGGGTTAAGAGCATATAGTTTTAAGGAAGATGATTTAAATTATATTTCGCCATTTATATACCCAAGTATAGGCTTCATGAAAGATTTAAATTGGTTTAAGGAATGAAATATCTAATAATAATTCTAGCTTTCACTTTTGTATTATCATCTTGTATTGAAAAAGTAACCGATTATGATTTTCAAGTTATCAACTCTTTACAGGATTCAGTAATAGTTGAGTTTTTCTTTGACCCAACTATTGAAACTGAAACGATTGGCGCAATCGATACGCTTTTTTCAAAAGTTACATATGCGAGTTATATAGGACCAAAATTGAACTCATTGGAGTTCAATGAAGAGTTTAAGATATTGAGTATTAAAGTGAATGATAGTTTTTCAGTATCAAGGAACAGAATTGATTCATTAAATATGATAGAAAGTTGGCAATACACACATGTAGAAGATATTAGGTATTACCAGCATCATTTATATACATTGGTATTAACTAAGGAAAATCTTGGAATGTAACTCGGGTTCAATAAAGTACACTTCTGATAATAACAAAAGTTTGATGGTAAAGAAGCGCTTATTGCTCAGCTCCAAGCTGATGAGGAAAGGGTAAGAATAATTTTGAATACCTAAAAGTTAGTACAGAGTATTGCTTCTCATACTACGGTAATTATCAAAACCGTTTATTGGCAAAAAAAGAATTTATGAGTCTAATTCAAAAGACGTCTTGTTCATTTATTATTTCTCTTTTATTAAGTTTTAGCAGTTTTGGCCAAAGTAAAAAGCCCCTTCAGGTAGCTGTAAATACACACTATCTGTTTTCATTTGTATTTGAAGAAACTTTTGATGTACAGGGGGGTAACTATTTTGAGCACAACCATAGGCTAGGTTTAGAACTAGAAATAGGCAGAAATTTTGGAGTTGGCTTTGATAGGCTTTTCATAAACTCAGTAAATTCATATTTAGGGAATAAATCGTGGACAGCGGATATTTACATGGCTAAATACATATTTCAATTCCCTATACTCGAGCGATTTAGGTTTGCAATAATTCCAAATTATGCAAGGAGCACTTATGCAGAACCTTTGCCCTTTAGTCATCAAGATTATGGGCTCCGAACATTTTGGGGAATTGGGGCTGAAGTTCAATATAAATTGGCTGATAAGTGGCTTTTTATAGCCCAAGCCTTACCCATGGTGCATAGAGGTGATTTGTATTACTCCTATACCGAACTTACCTTATTTCATTTAGGAATTAAAAGAAATCTGTTTAAACGCATTGATCCAAAAAGGTGATTGGTTTAAAAATTTCAACCCAGTAAATTCAAAGAGCGTCATTTAACTTCTTAACACAATAAAAAGCAGCAAGGCCAATAAGTGCATTAACATTTGGAATAAACCTGTTTCCTAAATTTGAATGGAGTCATTGAACAGGAAATGAATAAACTCCGCGAATTGTTTTCCAAGTAAAAACGTTACAGAACATAACCTTGGACTTTAGACAAAATAAAGAACAGAGCATTGAAGTTCATCTTTTTGATTTTGATGGCGATATCTATGCT
>JBMYOR010000771.1:0-1800 GCA_049599535.1 Bacteroidia bacterium
ACTTCGTTAATCACTTCTTCATACATGTGATACAGTTCGCCATACCTGACACAAGGAGTTTCAAACTCAGGGGAAGCTTCATTTTGCTTTATATTTTTCCCTGTTGAAAAGTCAAAGACATCTGCAAATGAGAATCTCTTAATTTTTTCTCGCCATGTAGGAAAACGTAAAGAAGGCACTGACTGAATTGCTTTCCCAATTGGCTTTTCTGTTACTTCACCCATTTAGAAAGGTATTGAAATTCCTAATTCATCACAAAACCCTTGAATTACTTGGTCGTTTTCGGTGATTTCGCCTTGTAATTGCTTTAGCTCGTCAGATACCGCTGCAAGGTTTACAGGTTCTTCTTCCTCAAAAGTGTCAACATAGCGGGGTATGTTTAGGTTGTAGTCGTTTTCTTGCACTTCGGCCATTGGGGCTACGTGGCTGTATATTTCAATAGCAATGCGCTTGGCGTAGGTGTCTATAATCTTGTCAATATCTTGTGGGCGTAGGGTGTTTTGGTTTTTGCCCTTTTCAAAATCGTTGCTGGCATCAATAAACAGTATATCGTCAGGGTTTTCGCGGCATTTTTTAAATACCATAATGCTTGTGGGTATGCTTGTGCCATAAAATATGTTGGCAGGCAGGCCAATAACAGCATCAAGGTAATTGCGGTCTTCAATTAAGTAGCGGCGTATGTGGGCTTCGGCAGCGCCCCTAAACAATGCACCGTGGGGCAGTACTATGGCCATGGTGCCATTCTCTGCCAAATGATGAATCATGTGTTGCACAAAGGCGTAATCGGCTTTGCTGCTTGGCGCTAATTTGCCGTATTGGCTAAACCTATCATCGTTCATAAAAATAGGTTTGGCACTCCATTTGGCGCTAAACGGTGGGTTGGCTACTATGGCTTCGGCTTCAACAAACTCATGCTGAGGATGCTCAAGGGTGTCTTCTTGCCTTATATCGAATTTGCTGTAGTGTATGTCGTGCAAAATCATGTTCATACGGCACAGGTTGTAGGTAGTGCGGTTAAGCTCTTGGCCGTAAAACATGCTTACTTCTTTTACATGCTTATTAATACGCAAAAGCAATGAGCCACTGCCACTTGTGGGGTCGTAGGCCGATTTTATTTTCTCTTTGCCTAAGGTAACGAGCCTTGCCAATATGGTACTTACTTGTTGTGGAGTATAAAACTCACCCGCTTTTTTACCTGCGCCACTGGCAAACTCTCCAATAAGGTATTCGTAGGCATCACCTAGTATGTCAATCTCTGAATCTTGCAGTTTGAAGTCAATCTTTTGCAAGTGCGCCAATACTTTGGCTATGAGTTCGCTACGTGCTTCAACGGTTTTGCCCAGCTTGGTGCTGTTTAGGTCCATGTCTTCAAAGAGATTGTCAAAATCGTCTTCGCTATCTTGCCCCATGGTGCTGAGCTGCACGTTGTTGAGTATGCGCTCTATGTCTTCAATTATTAAGATGCTTTTCTTTTCTTCGGCGGTGGCATCATCGGCCAATACGGTGTTGCCCCTTTCTGCTATTTGGCTAAAGAGTTCGGTGGGTTTTAAAAAGTAGCCTAGTTGCTCAATGGCTTCTTCTTTTACGGCTTCAAGGTATTCGGCAGCATTGGCATTGCTTTCTACTTCGCTGTAGCTAATGCCATCGGGTTTTAATATTTCGTTGGCAAAGAGTTCAAGCCGCTCGCTCAGGTATTTGTAAAAGATAAAACCGAGTATGTAGTCTCTAAATTCGTCAGCTCCCATTTTGCCACGCAGGGTGTTGGCTATGTTCCAGAGCTGTTGTTCTAGTAGTTTTTTT
>JBMYOR010000772.1:0-1799 GCA_049599535.1 Bacteroidia bacterium
TGGCTTACGTATATATCAGTTTTATAGAATAGGAGACAATTTTCAATTTAAAGCACAGGCCACAGCAGGTGCCCAAAAACTCCTAATGGTTAACGATACTTTTTATAGCACATACAGTAATGATGAAGATGTTTATTTATATCAGGGAACTTTTGAGAAAGAAACTGTTTCTATAAAAAAGACTAATAAATCGGAAGGCTTTAATGCAGCTTATAATCAAGTATCGCACTCAGTAATTATTAGTAGCAATCAAATAGGTAATTTAAATTTTGAGATAATTGATTTATCAGGTAGAACTATTGCAAATCAGGTAGAAACAAATGCACCAAATAATACTATAAATCTGCAATTGCCCAAAGGTTTAAGAAATCAAATGTTAATTGTAAAGTGTGGCAACGATGTAAAAAAAGTAATGATTACAGGCCATTAAAACTTTACTCTAATAAAATATTAGTGGAGTCTGAAGTTTTACGATAATGTCATAAAATGAGTTTTTCGCATATTTCATCATTAGTGCGAGCGATTGAAACCACTTGTCACTAATCATAATCTTTGGAGTTTTATTTCATCTTAATAAATGGTTGCATCATTCCCTATCCCCAGTTAAAATATCAGTAAACTCAACCCCCACTCATTTAGATTTAGAGTGGGGTTTTTAAGATTGTTTTTTCAATTAAAAACGGAATTGTTAAAAGGTAGTGGGTATAGATAAAACAAAAATTTAAGGTCTAGATGATTAACTTTTGTTGCTTAAATACAAATAGACCCTTGGTTAGCCTGCTATTTTAGTAGTTGCTTTACGTACTAAAACCCTAGAGTTTTACCCGCTGCACACCAAGCCTAGGGTTAAAATATAAGATGCTTTAAAAACATAGAGTAGTTACCAATTATAATTTTGATCAATATTTTTTCAATTTTGGTATATTATCTAATTTTTAGATTAAATTGTTAACTAATGAGCGCAATTAGTTTTGAACAAATAAATACACCTGAAGTTTGGGCTAACGAAAAAATTGAAAAGGTTCATTTTTTTCTTGATCCTAAGATTAATCCAGAAGCCGATGTAGAATTACGAGAATTTTCAAAGTTTAATATTTGGATTATATTTAAAACTTTAGGTACCGTTTTGTTTTGGTATGTTATAATTAATGCATATTTTAACTCTAAAGATGCACATATACTATTATATAGTGTAGTACCATTAGTTTTTACCGTTGTGGTGTTTTTTAATTGGAAAAAGTTATTGAAACCCAAAACAATGAACTTTGATTTAAATGGCAAAACGGGACTTCAAATCATAAAAGGAAAAGATAAAAGGGTCATTATAAATGACGTTGACGGGGTTATGCTACTAAACCACAAGCTAACTGAATTTGATACCGATGGATTAATGGAAGCTACTAACGGCTATTTTATTCTTGTTAGAAACAAAGAAAACAAATGGTTTCAACTTTTTAAAAGTACCGCCAAATGTGCTCTTGAATGGTCAAAATATTTGGCACATACCATGCAAGTGCCATTGAGAATAGATAGAGTTGATATTGACAACACTATTCCGCTCCAAAATCCACTGGAAGTAGTACAAAATGGCTTTGAGAAAATAAAAGGCAAACAGGGCCAAATGGTTTCTAAAATAATAAATGGTGTAGAGAAACTAGTTCCATTCGATATGCTAAATAAACCTATTCTAAGAAAAAATTTGGAATGGGAATTTGATTATTACCAAAGTGTAGTAGATACAGAAATTTCAAATAGATTACTAACTGATTTGTCTGATTACAATAAATGGGCGTTATCAA
>JBMYOR010000773.1:0-1797 GCA_049599535.1 Bacteroidia bacterium
GATTTTTATTTCCTTAATTTTTTTTACGGATAAATGCTTGACAGTTGCAAAAGATGTTGTGTCTTCTATTTTTTTCAGTTGTTTGGGTAGCATGTAGTACAAGTACTCTTCCAATAATTCACTACTTGCACATTTAATTTTACAAACCCGTTGGTTTAAAAGCGCCATGCCGCCATTCCATTTAGCAAGTCTGAAGTCGCCATCCATACCAATGAGCAAATCACCGTTGTTAAGGATATAATCATTTGAATACACCCCATCGTAAAACGTATCAGATTTTGATTTACCCACATTTCTGATTCTCACAATGGGCACTCCAACTCCCCTGTCATTAAACTTATTAGAATCGAAGGCAAAACCTGATAATATATCAACGTGACTTCCTAACATCCCAATATCTCGTTTAAAGTTGCTAACGCTTCATTCCTTTCTTTATCCAAATCTTCTATCTCAGTAATTATATCTTTTGGTGGAGCGTGTTGCTTTTGGTTATTCACTTTCATAGCGTTCTACTTTTTGTTCTTTCACCAATTTTTCAACCAACTTGTACACGTGGCTGCCTAGCTGTGTTGGGTAGGTTTCTCCAATATCAAGCGCCTTTGCCCTTGCAATAGCTGCATAAACATTGGGTAAAAATATAGCTGGGTTAGGCCTTTTGTTATAACCACGGCCGTTGCCAATGGCATCAGCCAAAACATGGTCTATATGGTGTTTATTAGCACCAGTTTTCTCGTTTAACATGATTGCAACCTTTTCTTCTTCTCTGTAATCACTCACATCTTTTAAGTGCAAAACCAGCCATAACTCAAAACAAGGATTGCTCAATGCCATATAAAAATTGCCTTGTACAGCGCAGGCCTTGGCAATATCATCAAAATTGTGTCCGTGCTCGACCTCCCAGTGGTCGCGGTCAATGATCATCCAAAACTCGTCGTTGTCTTGAAAGTTAAATTCAGCCTTGGCTTCTTCTAATAGCTCCTTCACAGTTTTGGGGTCAGAGCCTTGGTCGTTCCGCCTTTCGAGCGATACAGTTTCTATTAAACCACTATTGTTGAAGTATTCGGAATGCCGAAAATCTTCAAAGTACTTTTTCTCGCTTTTTTTGCCTTCGTAAGAGAGCACATACAACTTTTCAGCTTCTCTAAAGCCACCATCTCTAATTAGGGGTATAGGCGCTCTAGGCATTTTGTGTTTTGGTGTTTGGCAAAACGGTTAATGCATCTCTATTGCCCAATTGTGGCACAGCACGGTATCTGCCCAACAGGTAGTCTTTCATAATGTCTTTATCATAGCGTACATTATAATCTTCAAGCGAAAGCAATTGGGTAGCGCCCTGTTTGTTTTTAAGCGCAAACCAAATCTCATCCTTTCTAAACACGTTTTGGTTGAGCAAGGTGGCTTCGTGGCTACTCACTATCAATTGGCTGTTAATTCCATCGCATTTCTCCAAAAGCAGTTCAAAAAGATCACGAACCAAATTGGGGTGTAAACTGCGCTCAATTTCATCTATTACAAATACATTCTCGCCTTTAAAAAAGTCAAGCACAAATGGTATAAGGTCCATAATGCGCCTTGTACCGTCTGACTCATCTTTTATATCAAACAGAATATAACTTCCGTCTGCTTTTTTGTGTTTTGTTTTAAGCACCTGTGCACCAATACCATCTTCTACCTTAGAGATAACATAGTACTTGTCGTTTCTGGGGTCAGAGAGAAATACCTTGGTTTTTTCACTGGTTCTATTGGTTAAGTCTTGCAATACATCTTCTCGAAGCCCACTTGGCATGTCAATTTTTT
>JBMYOR010000774.1:0-1797 GCA_049599535.1 Bacteroidia bacterium
CAGGGTAAGCTTTGAATATCGATCCCAATAACTATCGGAATCGAATGATGAATATCGAACAAGGAATATCGAATATCGATTTTTTTTATGATAAAACTTCATCATTCAATATTCTGCGGTTCGATATTCGTAATTCAAATCGGCATTAATAGTTGATAACATTCTGCCTAAAATTTACAAGTGAATGGAATACACATACCTTTGCAAAAAATTTAACAAAACCTACTCAAATGAGTAAAGTTCACAATTTTAGCGCCGGACCGGCCATTCTTCCGCAAGAAGCTATAGATCAGTCTATTGAAGCTTTGAAAAATTTTGAAGGAACAGGATTACCGCTTATAAGCGTATCGCATCGAAGTAAAGAATTTGTAGCTGTAATGGATGAGGCGGTTGCCAATGCCAAAAGTCTGCTTGGAATTCCTGATGGCTATTCTGTTTTGTTTTTGCAAGGGGGTGCAAGTACTCAATTTTATATGGTTGCTCTAAACCTTTTAGCTGAAGGTAAAACGGCCGCATACATAAACACGGGTGCCTGGGCAGGTAAAGCCATTAAAGAAGCAAAACTTGTTGGTAACGTAAATGTTTTAGCAAGCTCTGAAGACCAAAATTTTAGTTACATTCCAAAGGGTTATAATGTGCCTGCTGATTCAGCTTATTTTCATATTACCACCAACAACACCATTTTTGGTACAGAAATACATGAAGACTATGATGTAGAATGCCCATTAGTGGCTGACATGTCATCAGATATTTTTAGTAGACCCGTAGATATTTCGAAATATGATTTGATTTACGCTGGTGCTCAAAAAAATATTGGACCTGCAGGTGCTACACTTGTAATTGTTAAAGATGAGATTCTTGGCAAAGCCGGAAGAACGCTTCCTACTATGATGAACTATGAGACTCACATCAAAAAAGAATCAATGTTTAATACCCCTCCGGTATTTCCAATTTTTGTAATTAACGAAACCTTTAAATGGCTAAAAAGCATTGGTGGTGTTGGCGAAATGTATAAATTGAACAAAGCCAAGGCTGACTTGCTTTATAATGAGATCGATAGCAACCCAATGTTTAAAGGTACTGCGGCAGTTGAAGATCGCTCTTTAATGAATGCAACTTTTGTATTAGAAAATGAGAGTCTTCAAAACGACTTTTTAGAATACTGCAAAAACGCAAATATTAGCGGTATAAAAGGGCACCGCTCGGTTGGTGGTTTTAGAGCTTCAATGTACAATGCCATGGATATAAGTAGTGTACAAGCCCTTGTTGATGTAATGAAAGAATTTGCAAGTAAATACGCATAAAAATGGCAAGAATATTAGCAAACGACGGTATTTCAGCCGCCGGAAAAGAAATAATGGAAAACGCGGGTCATGAGGTAGTAACTGATACTATTGCTCAAAATGATTTAATGACCCAACTTAATGATTTTGACGGCATAATTGTTCGTAGTGCAACCAAAGTTCGCAAAGAGTTAATTGATGCTTGCCCTAACCTAAAATTTATTGGCAGAGCAGGAGTTGGTATGGATAATATTGATGTTGATTATGCAAGATCAGTAGGTAAACAGGTATCTAATACCCCAGCCGCTTCATCAGCTTCAGTAGCTGAGTTGGCCGTAGCACACATGTTTACAGTGGCAAGATTTTTACAGCGCTCAAATCAAGAGTTGCCAGTACAAGGCGCCGATGGTTTTAAGGCCTTAAAAAAATCTTATTCAAAGGGCATTGAACTTAAAGGTAAAACCCTAGGCGTAATTGGCGCAGGCCGTATTGGTATTGAAACCATGAAACTTGG
>JBMYOR010000775.1:0-1783 GCA_049599535.1 Bacteroidia bacterium
TGAATTATTACCTATCGGGTTTACACTCATACGCGGCAGGAGATCCAATTCCAATACCCAATTGGGTTTATGTTTCGGTTGTTTGTTTGGCTATAATTTCCGCTGTCGCCTATTGGCAAAAGCGGCGTTTTAAGTTGAGTTAGGCTTTGGTTAAAATTTCACCACTTTTAATTGTCCTTATTTAAAGTGCTTTAAACCTGATTTTTTTCTAATGAATAAATAATCAAAAAATAGTCTTAGCCTGAGTTCGGTTTAAAAATAGGCTCAACTTTTACGGAGTTGGGCTCTTGGGAAAATATTGAAATAGTGCTGAGATTGTTTGCCGCTGAGTCTAGGTTTTGATGCATATCAGAATTAATGGCACAATTTAATTTGATGGATTGAAATCCATCGTTTCTGATTAGCATGAACGAGCGATTTTAATCGCTCGCCCGACGTATTTTTTCACCTGAAAGTTCTTTGTGTTTACGCAGCCTTACTTGTTAAGACAACACTTTTTGTATTTTTTTCCGCTGCCGCAAGGGCAGGGCTCATTTCGTCCTACTTTGGGTTCAGTATTTATAACAGATACTTTTGGTTCAGTATTTATAACAGGTACTTTTGGTTCAGTATTAATAACAGGTTCTTTCTTTTGGTATTCTTCACTGCCCCAATCATCATTTAGTAGAGGCAATGGCTCGTAGTCATTTTCTTTATTCCTTTTATTCTTACCCTTTTTCAATTCATCTTGGGCTCTTTCAGAAACAGGAGCTTTTGATGAATAACTATTTATTCTTTCTATTGCATCATCATCCTCAAGATTAAAAGAATCATCAAACAGCGGTTGTAAAGATGGGTCAACTGAACTGTTGTTTGCATTTGGCCAATTTTTTACAAATTGCATTTGCCAAAGGTTAATACCAACAATACGAATCATTTCATTTTTTAAAAAGCTGATGTTTTCAAGCATATTATGGTAATGCTCATCTGACAATAATTTACTGCTATGTAAAAATTCAAATACAAAATCCAGACCCCAAACCTGTCCAAACAACTCTAATTGGTTGGCACTAAAAAAAGTATCATATTTTTCTGCAATATGTTGGTCAAGTGTGGCGCAGTCAACATAGAACCAGTTCTCGGCTCCTTTTTGCTTTCCGAATATTGAAGTAGTGGCAATAATATTCCAAAGCCACTCCGAGAAAATAAAAGGCATTTGGTAAGTATTGTACATGTATTTTAAAAAGTGAATGTTCAAAATCAGCAATTGTTCTTGCGGTTTAATTAATAGGCCATCTTTAATATCACCTAATGGTAAGTCGCTTTTAAGAGTATCAATTACCTTATCGATCTGTCCTTTGTCCTCATCAAAGCCCATTGAAACAATTTTGTCTAAAAAGGCATCCTTATCAAAGTTTTTATGTTCAAGACTTGCTAAGTAGCATTCTTGTAGGTCTTTAATGTATAGCGTGTTAACAAAAGGGTGTTCAGGATAATTTATCAAGTTTTCTGACTTTTTTAAAGGTCTCCAAACAGCTTGCGCATAGTTTATGGCTTTATCGTAATGTCCATTATAAATCAGCTGAAAAAGCAGGTAATGTTTCAGCACTTAATTCAAACGCAACACTTCGTTTAAGATTTTTTTGTTGTTCTTCCGATAATGGTATTTGATTATCATTTAAAAAATTTCTATATTCATCTAGTTTTTCCCTTTGTGTTAAAGGTCTATTTCTTAAAAATTGTTCTGTTTTACTTCTATCAAAAAATCCTGCATAAGCACCGGCTATGTTTTTTGTAACCGATT
>JBMYOR010000776.1:0-1782 GCA_049599535.1 Bacteroidia bacterium
CATCAGCTAAAAACATTAGTACTCGAGTGCTTACAAGAGTTAAAGGGCAGCGGCAAATTTGCTGCCGTTTATTCTCACGATTTTGTATTGCCCGGATTAACCGTGAATGGCATGGGTGAAATTGCACTACCCTTACAAACAGTGCAGGCCAAAGCTCTAATTCAGATGGCAAGTAAGGCACCCTTTGGTAAAGGCAGTAAAACGTTTGTAGACGATAAAGTAAGAAGCGGATGGGAGATTGACGCCAATCAGCTTCATTTTAAAAACCCACAGTGGACTAAGTTTCTCGATAGATCCATTAAAAAATTGAAGAAGACTTTGGGTATTGAAGAATATACCGTAGAAGCGCATTTGTATAAGCTTTTGGTATATGAAAAAGGTGATTTCTTTTTGCAACACAAAGATTCTGAAAAGGAAGAAGGAATGTTTGGTTCTTTGATTATCGGTTTGCCATCTGAATATAGCGGCGGCGAATTGCTAATCCGTTTTGAAGGCGAAGAAGTGATTGCCGATTTTACCGATGATGCAGACAAGTTTGGCCTAAACTGTGCCGCCTTTTATGCCGATTGCGATCATGAAGTAAAGCCGCTGAAATCGGGATACCGAATTTGTCTAGTGTATAATCTTGTACAAAAAAAGAGCAGTGCAAAAATCGAGTTACATTCCGTAAATCACCATGCCAATCAATTGGCTCATATATTTACGAAAAACCCCATAGTAAAGCCATACATCGTCCTTTTAGGACACCAATACACTCCAGCAAATTTCTCTTATAATAAACTAAAGCTAAACGATCGCTATAAAGCCGACGCACTTTTAAAGGCAGCGGCAAACTTGGGATACTATGCTAAATTATGTTTGGTTACATCCTACAAAATGGGAGTTCCCGTACAAGAATTTGGTTATGGCTATGATAATGACGGCTATGATGATGATGCCATTATGGATGAAGTCATAGACGAATCGCTAGAAATTGAATTTTGGGGCACAGGCGAAATACCAGCCTTAAATGCGGTGCGGTTTAATGAAGAAGATTTGATTGCTTCATTTGCCATAGACGAAGACGAACCCATTGTAAAAGAATCGTCGGGGTATATGGGCAACTATGGCCCCGATCTTTCGCATTGGTACCACTATGGAGCTGTTACAATTTGGTCACCCGCCCAAAATGCTAAATTATTAGAAGAGCAAAGCGCAGCTACACAGCTAGAATGGATCGGTTATTATAATCACGTGGATAAAGTTTCTGAAGAAGAAAAAAGGGCGGTTGAAACAATTCTTAAAACAGGATTAAATTCAAACAGGAATTCCCATTATGATTATGTGACCGATTGGCTGATCAGGCAAAATGATCAAATGTTCTTAACCAATATCAGCAATGAACGTTTGCAACTGTTGTTTGAAAATATAAGTGCAGATTCATGGCAAAAAATATGGGAATGGCTGCCTAAAGAAGAAAGCATAAGCCTTTTTGAGAAATTGCTTGAAGACCCTAAACCTGCGGTATTTGAAAAACTAACTACGATTATTCGTGTAATGGCTTCAAATGAAGATACCATAGAATTGGCTGAAAGGCAGTGTGCTACCTTACCAGAAGCTGCTGAAAAGCTGAGTGAGCAGGCCCCATTTCAACCAAAAGCCAATACCCTTGCTGATTTGTTTTGGTTAGAAAATCAATTTTCGCCCGGCAAAAACTGGATAAATACGATTAACGGTACAATAGTAAATAGCCCCAATAGAAAATATATACACAAGGTATTGATTCCGAAGTTGTTAGATGAT
>JBMYOR010000777.1:0-1774 GCA_049599535.1 Bacteroidia bacterium
ATTTCTGCCAAGCTCAATCATTTCATAAATATCTTCAATATTTTTACCCTTCATTACCACCATGTTGATTTTAACATTGATGCTTGAATTTAAAAGTTCTTGGTAGGTTTTCATAACATCAGCAAAAACATCGCGTCTGGTAATTTCATAAAAACGCTTTGGATCTACGCTATCGAGACTTAAGTTTATTGAGTTAATGCCCATTTTTGCCAGCTCTTTTACCTTGTTTTTTGTAAAGGTGCCGTTAGTAGTTACGTTTATTTCATCAATTCCCTTTATTTCTGAAACTTCTTGTAAAAACTCCATAATCCCTTTGCGTACAAAAGGTTCGCCGCCGGTTATTCTCAATTTGTTTACACCATGGTGGCTTAGCATTTTTACGAGACGGTACATTTCTTCAAAGCTCAAAAGATCTTTGCGTAGCACGTACTTAATACCGTTTTCGGGCATACAATAAAAGCAGCGTAGATTACAACGGTCTGTTACTGCCAATCGCAGGTAGTTTATTTGTCGTTCAAATGAGTCAACCAGCATGTTGCGAAGATCATTAAATTTAACTGTTTCTGATGGTCTCAATTGTTACAAATTGAAATCTCAATTCAATTTACCAACTTTGCATTTAATTTATGAAAGTAAAACTTGTAGCATACGGCATTGCCAAAGATATTTTAGGTAACAGTAAACTTGAGCTAGAACTTGAGCATAGCTACTCAATTCAAAGTTTAAAAACTATGTTAGTACAAGGCTATCCTGCGTTTACAAAACTTAATAATTTGCGATTTGCCGTAAACGAAGAATATCAAAATGACGATTATATTTTAGAACCAAATGATGAGGTGGTTATAATTCCACCAGTAAGTGGCGGATGATTGATATTAAGATTTTTGAAACGGAATTAACCAGCGGGGCTGCTGAGCAATTTGTAGCTGATAACGCTGCCGGTGGCACTGTTGTTTTTGTGGGTACGGTACGCAACCAAACCAAGGGTAAAAAGGTGCTAAAGCTTGAGTTTGAAAGCTATGAGGCCATGGCAATTAAAGAGATGCATAAAATTGCCACTCATGCACAGAAAAAATGGAATGCCTTGAAAATTGCCATTCATCATAGGGTAGGGGTGTTACAGGTTGGCCAAATACCAGTTGTAATTGCGGTGAGCACTCCACACCGTAAAGCTGCTTTTGATGCCTGCCAATATTGCATTGATACACTAAAAGAAACAGTGCCTATTTGGAAAAAAGAATATTTTGAAGATGGAGAAGTTTGGGTGGCGGCTCACCCATAAAAGGTAAGTTTAAAAATATTTTGTTTTTGTGTACTCACGATTTTCAATAACACACTTTTTTTACTTGTATTTATGGTTTGGTAATTTTCCAATATACCCATGTTAAAATTGAATTTGAGTCAAAGCCTTCAAAAAAATCATTTCTTTTACAATTCAAGATTTCTTTTTTTATTCTATAGTTTTCATCAAACTCAAAATCAATACATGTACGCATTCTATCAACGGTTTTTATAAAGTTGCTAATACTCATTTTAAATCCAAGATATTTTTTTCCTTCAATCAAATGGTCTTTTGTAATTACGTAATGATCGTCCATTTTTACGCCATTAAGCGGAGGTGGTGGCGGTTGAAAACAAAAGTGACTTATTTCAACTGAGTCTTTATCTATAAAAATTTCGCCTTCATTAAGTGCCCCAATAGGCACAATTAATCCATTTACAGTATCTGCAAAAACAAATAATTTTTGACCAAGCTTATAATCAATACATCTGA
>JBMYOR010000778.1:0-1763 GCA_049599535.1 Bacteroidia bacterium
AGCTTCTTGGCTGTGACGAGCCAGCCAAGTGGCGTGAGTTCAGGAGTTGCTTTTGCTGTTCAAGTGTCTGTGTATGATCAGTATCACAACCTGGTGCGTGTGTTGTTCCGTTGTGTTGTCGTTAAAATCAGCCATTTAAGCTTGTATTTTCAAGAAAGGGCGAAAATAACAAAGATTTAGGCTCATAGGGTGAATAATCAGCAATTGCAGGTTGCTTTTTTATAATTGTGAGTTGCAGATTAAGCCAACTCCAATTTTAAAATTGAATTAGTTTAAACACCTTTGCACCAACAAAACCATAATTGCCATGAAAATTATTGAATGTCCGCGCGATGCCATGCAGGGAATTCATGAACATATTCCAACTGATTTAAAGATAAGGTACATCAACTCATTGTTAAAAGTGGGGTTTGATACCATTGATTTCGGAAGTTTTGTTTCTCCAAAAGCTATACCGCAAATGGCCGATACCGAAAAGGTATTAGGTGGGTTAGATTTAAGTACAAATACCAAATTGCTTGCTATTGTGGCCAATAAACGAGGAGCATTAGATGCCGCTAAATTTAATGCAATACAGTATTTGGGTTATCCTTTTTCGCTTTCTGAAACGTTTCAGAAACGGAATACCAATCGCGGAATAGATGTAGCTTGGCAAAATGTACAAGAGATTCAAGAAGTATGTTTACGTGAAAAAAAAGAGCTGGTAGTTTATTTTTCAATGGGGTTTGGAAATCCATACGGTGATGTTTGGAACAACGATTTGGTTGAATCATGGGCCGAAAAATTCAATAACATTGGCGTTAAAATTATTTCATTATCTGATACAGTAGGGGCAGCGCAACCCCATGATATATCTTACTTGTTTAAAACCTTAGCCAAGCGCTACAAGGCCATTGAGTTTGGCGCACATTTTCATTCAAGGCCCGATAAATGGCGCGAAAAAATTGATGCAGCCTATAAAAGCGGTTGCAGAAGGTTTGATTCTACCATTAAAGGAATTGGTGGGTGCCCATTTGCTAAAGATGAATTGGTGGGCAACATAGCCACAGAGAATCTATTAACTTATTTAGATTTCAATGATCAACCTACTAATGTGAATACCGCTGCATTTGGTGAATCAGTCTTAATTTCTACCAAAGTATTTTCGTACCTGTAAATTATGAATGCATTAGCAAATAGGTTTGTTTGGATAGGTATTGCGGCCTTGCTGGTTTTTTTGGCTTGGTTTTTTAGTGATATTGTGGCTTATTTGCTTATATCGGCAGTTTTTTGGTTTATACTTACACCCGTTGTAAATTTTTTAGACTACACCGAAATATTTGGTAAAAGTTTGCCCCGTTGGCTTGCCACTGTTTTGTGCATGGTAATATTTGGTTTTTTAATTACGGCATTGGGAATGTTTTTTATACCAAAGGCGGTTGAGCAAGCATCGGTACTTACCGAGCTCGATGTGGCCGAATTGATGGCTAGCTTTGACGATGAAGTAAAGAGTATCGAGTCTACATTTACCAAATACGGTTTAAGTGAGAACCCAGAAGCTGAAGTAGAAAAGTACTTAAAAGAAAAGGTACTTATGTTTTTTGGCCAAATGGGCAATGTGTTTAGTTATATTTTTGGCCTTACCGGTAATGTTATTGTGGGTTTATTCGCCTTTTTTTTTATCACTTTTTTCTTTTTAAAAGATGAAAGTTTGGTAAAACGCATTATGGAAACATTAACCCCTGATAAACATTCAAATAAAGTATCGAGAGTGGCTAGCAATG
>JBMYOR010000779.1:0-1763 GCA_049599535.1 Bacteroidia bacterium
CTTAGCCGGAGATACTAATCGGTTTGAATTTCAATCGAGTGGTTCTACAGGTGCTCCAAAAGTTTTTACATTTAGCAGGGCACAAATTAAAATTAGTGCGAGTCAAACCATTGATTTTTTTAAATTAGAGCGAGGTGATGTATTGCTTTGTCCGTTTTCAATGGATTTTGTGGCCGCCAAAATGATGGTGGCTAGGGCTTTTTTTTTAAAAGCAACCTTGGTGTTTACAGGTCCTGTCGGAAACCCTTTTTTGATTGATCAAATTCCTGAAGTTTCTTTTGTAGCCTTAGTGCCTTTACAATTGCAAAAGGTGCTCAATAACAAGGATTCGTTGGTCAGGTTAAATAAGGCAAAATCTACCATAATTGGTGGGGCGGCAGTAAGCTATAATTTGCAAAATGAAATTGCAAATAAGGTAGAATCGGCTATTTATCAAACTTACGGAATGACCGAAACGCTTACGCATATTGCAGTAAAAGATTTACAGCAATTAAAGGGTAGTTATAAGCTATTGAAAGGTGTAAAGATTTCGGTAGATTTTAGAACCTGTCTAAAAATAAAAAGCCCCCTTAATAGCTCTTGGTTGCAAACAAATGATTTGGTTGAACTTATTGATAATGGGTTTAAATGGTTGGGTAGAATCGATAACGTTATTAACAGCGCTGGTTTTAAAATTAATATAGAGTTGTTAGAAGAAAAGGTGAATAGTTCATTAACTGTAAATCAATATTTTATATGCGGCATTGATTCTGATTTATTGGGTGAAGAATGTGTTGCCCTAACTGTTAATGGTAATTTGAATGATCTAAAAAATGCAATTGAAAAAGCCAATTTACACCCATATGAGAAACCCAAAAAACTGGTTTTAATAAATGAGTTTCCTTTTAATAAAAACGGTAAGATTTTAAGAGTTCAGTTAAAAAAGTTAGCTAATGCCAATGTGCTTACTGGCCAATATCAAAACTTGATTTAATTTTTACATTTATTAATCAATTCAATGCGGTTAGGGCATCAATAAAGTAACCAATATTTGCTAAAATCGAACTATGTGTAAGTACAGTCGTAAACTAGAATTTAAACCAGGTTTTGCTTAAAATCTTTGAAAGGCTCTTGTTTGATTTAAGTTGAAACTGCATAATTCTATTCATAAGGTGTAGCTTACCGATTAAAATGCCAACGCAGTTAATTTATTTAAATCAAATAATACATCAAATGGATGCTCTATTGTATAATTCAGGTTTAATTTTGGGCGCAAAATCTATTCATTGTTTAAAAAGTCTATAGCGCAAAACGCTTGGTTTATCATTCCCTTTTTGATTTTTCAGGTAGTGAGTTTATATATAGTTCCTTTTGGAAACAAAAACGAATTGTTTTTAAAGCTGCACCCATTACATAACTCATTTACTGATATTTTCTTTAAGATGGCAAGCGGTATGGTTGAATGGTGGGGATGGGTTTTTGCAGCCATTTTATCATTATTTATTAAAGTGAGATACGGAATTTATGCCGTATTTACATTACTACTCTCGGGCTTATGGACTCTAATTTTAAAACATAAGGTATTCGCTGATCAAATGAGACCTTCATTTAATATTGATCATTCGCTATTACAGTTAGTTGATGGAGTAGATTTACATACACATCATAGTTTTCCAAGCGGGCATACCATTGCTGCCTTTAGCATTTTTACTGTTCTTACTGTAATAATTAGCAAAAAGTGGAAACCAGTAGGCTTATTGTTTTTTACGTTGGCTCTAATTTCG